>CANKWG010000051.1 GCA_947487325.1 Oxalobacteraceae bacterium
CCGATGATCAGGGTGGCGCACTACCCCCGGGCGAGAACGGTGAAATCCGGGTTCGCGGCGATGTGGTCATGGCAGGCTACTGGAACAATCCGGAAGCCAGCGCCGCCGCTTTACAGAATGGCTGGCTGAAAACTGGCGATCTGGGACGGATGGATGACCATGGTTTCCTCACGCTGCATGACCGCTCCAAAGACCTGATCATCTCAGGTGGCGCAAATATCTATCCACGCGAAGTCGAAGAAGTTCTGCTGCGCCATCCACACGTGCAAGAAGTCTCGGTGATCGGGAAACCCGATGCAGAATGGGGCGAAGTGGTGGTTGCCTTTGTGGTGGCAAAACAAGTGACGGTGGCCGAGCTTGATGAATTGTGTCTGGCCCACATTGCCCGCTTCAAACGGCCCAAGCACTATCATTTCATCGACGCGCTACCGAAGAACAATTATGGCAAGGTACTGAAAACCTCGCTGAGGGAAGAGCTGGCACGCTACAATTCCCCATCGAATGTCGAGACTCCTGAAAAATCATGAAAAAAACACTTTCCACCGTCATCCTGCTTTACGCCAGCCTCACGCAAACGAGCGTTCAGGCACAAGTACCGACCGCGAACGAGTTGCTGCTGATTCAGCGATCCGTCAACACCAATTGCCTAGCCCGAGGTCAGGGACGCGCACGCATGCTATGTCGCTGTGCCGCGGTTTTGGTCAGCAACAAGCTGGCAACCGAAGGCACGGCGGGATATCAGGAGAACGCCGAACCGATTTTTGAGCAAGCCTTCGAATCCTGCATGAGCAATGAAGATCGTTCGTTCACCACAGAGACCGCCAGGCACTATCAGTCTCAGCCTGCCGTCGAAGAATCCCTGCACAAACCTGCCGCAAAACCCTGACGATACAGAGGACTAGTTAACCATGATTGCGCCCTGGGATTTGCAAGGTAAGGTTGCTATCGTCACGGGCGGCAATGGCGGTATCGGCTTAGGCATGGCACAGGGGCTCTCTGCTGCTGGCGCCACCGTGGTGATTGCAGCACGCAACGCGGATAAAAGCGCGGCTGCCGTTGCATCCATCATCGCCTCAGGCGGCAAGGCTTCGGCGATTGTTGTTGATGTCACCGATGAAGCGGACTGTCAGGCTATGGTGGCTGCTACGCTCAAAACGCATGGTCGTCTGGACATACTAATCAACAATGCAGGTATCAATATTCGCAAGCGACCAGAAGAGTACACCCTCGCCGAGTGGCAGCAGATCTTGCAGACCAACCTGACCAGTGCTTTTATCTGCTCTCAGGCGGCCTATCCTGAGATGAAACGCGCCTCACAAGGCAAGATCATTAACATCGGTTCGATGATGTCGATTTTCGGTACCGCATTCACCACGCCTTATGCTGCCTCCAAAGGCGGCATCGTGCAAATGACGCGCGCACTGGCCAGTGCCTGGGCAGCCGACAACATTCAGGTCAATGCCGTGCTGCCGGGCTGGGTCGATACCGAGCTCACCCAAACCGCACGCAAAGATATCGCCGGCCTGCATGAGCGCGTTCTGGCTCGCACGCCGGCGGGTCGCTGGGGTGCCGCCCATGATTTTGCTGGGATTGCCGTCTTCCTTGCGAGTGCCGCCTCGGATTTCATCACGGGTACGGCCATCCCTGTCGACGGCGGTTACTCGGTGCAAGGCTAGGCTGGGCCGGTCATGGCAAAATACGCTTTATCGGGCGCGATGCAACTGGCGCCGCTGGAAGAAATTCAGACAAACCCAACTCACATCCGGGAGAGACCATGAAACAATCCGTAGCTGCCGTCCTGCTGTTGTCCGCCCTGCTAGCCGGCTGTGGCGGCAATTATCAGATCACGCGTGCCGGCAATGACGGCGCGACCAAGGCAGATTTCGAGCGGGATGAGCGTGCATGTAATCAGGCCAACTTCTTCGTGCCTGAATCATCCAAGGACAAGAGCGATCAAACAATCCACATGAGCGCTGCGTTTTTGGATTGTATGCGCGACAAAGGTTGGAATTTCAAGCGCACCGAGCGCAAATTTTCGTGGGTGAAGTCGGTGCAACTGAATTAACTCGGGATCATCGATCGTGAGGTCATTCCTTATTCGTGTGACGGCGGTGACACTGCTGTCGTCTGTGCTCGGCGCCCTCACCTGCGGCGCCGAGACGATTTCATCTCACGATCAGCGCGATAAACCGCAATCCACGACCACGCGATCAAATCCCTACGGCGCGCCTAGGAAAGTGGTCAAGCCGCCCCCACCGCCGCCGGAGACGCTGATTGTTGTACCAGCCACCCCGCCCACTCAGCAGCCACAAAATCCGCAGCGCTGAACAGCGCCCCGTGAGGCGCATCGCACGAGCTCTTCTTACAGGAGCGCTTGCGGTCAACCTGCTGAGCAGTTGCGTGATCCGTGAACTCGCGAGCGATGAGCCCGGCCTAGTGTACAGCTACAGTAGTTTGGATTTTTCAGGAAAGGTCTGGCAGCGAGCGCAGCAGCATTGCAAGCGCAGTGGAAAGAAAGTCATCCACCAAAGCACGGATTGTGTTGTCTGGTTGCGGTGTGTGAGTCGATTTAGCTGCGAGTGAGTCATCGGTAGGCCATCAAGGGATGGCCTCCGATCACACCATCATTTCATCTGCTTTTTTACAAACTCGGCCATGCGCCGCACGCCTTCGCGTATGGCCTCATCTGATGCGGCATAGCTCAGACGAATGTGTTGTCCCTCGCCTTCGACACGCTGCCCGAAATGGATGTCGGCCAGCACTGCGACTCCAGCTTCGTTCAGCAAGCGCTTGCGGAATTCTTCAGAATCGCGACAACCCGTGAGCTGACACGCCTCGGTGACATTAGGCCAAGCATAGAAGGCGCCACCCGGACTCTGACAATGCACACCCGGCACGTCATTGAGCAAACCAACGATGAGTTCACGTCGCTGATGGAAGATATCGCGCATACGATTTGCATCATCCTGCGGGCCATTGAGTGCCTGAACCGCTGCCCATTGCGTAATCTGTGATGCACAAGATTCAGTATTGGTGATCCACGTCGTGAAATACGGCGCAAGCTTGCGATTGGCGATGTAACCCAGACGCCATCCTGTCATCGCGTAAGTCTTCGAGCATCCATCAGAAATAATGGTGCGTTCTTGCATGCCGGGTAGTGAGGCAATGGAAACAAATTCACCGTCATAAATCAGACGACCATAAATTTCATCGGCAAAAATCCAGACCTGTGGATGCTTGCGCAGAATCTCGGCGATGGCTTCCATGTCTTTGCGTGGGATGATGCCGCCTGTCGGATTTTGCGGCGAATTCAAAATCAGCAGTTTGGTGCGTGGTGTGATCTTGTCTGCCAATTCTTGCGGATCAAAACTGAACTGACGCGACTCGCGCAGGAAAATCGGCACGCCCACAGCGCCATTGGCCTTGATCTGCGATTCGTAAATCGGAAAACCGGGGACCGGATAAATCACTTCATCGCCCGCGCCAAAATCGGTAACAGACGCAATGGTGTAGCCAATGAAAGGCTTGGCGCCGGCAGCGATCACTACGTCATCCGGCAGAACCTCAATACCACGGGTGCGGCTGAGTTCTTTGGCCACAGCGTCACGCAACTCGGCGATACCTGCCGAAGGGGTGTAACCGTGCTTTCCCTCACGTATCGCGCTGACGGCAGCATCCTGAATATGCTGCGGCGTATGAAAATCAGGTTGCCCGATGCAAAACGAAAGAATATCGCGCCCTTCTCGTATCAGACGGTTGACTTCGGCCAGAACGATGAAGGCATTTTCAGTGCCGAGGCTCTGGGCACGCTGGCTGACGATGGTCATGAGATTTTCCTGTTAATTTGATGTTGTTGTTTTCAGAAACGCCGCCGGGATCGATCGCCTGCGACAAGCGATCTGAAGGCGCCTATGGAAGGCTCGGATCGTATTTTAGCCGGCCTGCGCAACAAAGGACACGTCAATGAATGAAGGCGCGCAGACAGCTCAGAATAAAGCGCCGAGATGAATTGTCGCTCTACTTGAACACGTCAAAGCAGATAGTCCTGATATCAGCCGATTGAATACTAAAACAATAGCTTTTCTGTTGTTTTACCTGCGCCAAGCAGAGATTTTTTGAATCAGTATCTTGAATAGAAAAGCAATGGGATTGCTGTTTCATCAGGTTATCAAGGCAGGCTGTTTTTGCCTCGACAGTCTGGGACTGACTGCACGGCGTATCCTGCGCGTAAGCGCATGTGGCAGCGATCAGCGACAGGAGAAATATCAGTTTACGCATGCGTTTGGAGATTCAAGCTGACGCTGTTTTTCAAGGCTGACTCGTTAGGGCATCGACCTGCGCCTACTCAAGCCTTGAACCGACTTTTACATTGACTCAGGTAAATCATTTGCCCTTTGTAAATTGCACTCAATACGGCTCTCATCAACGGCTCGATTACGACAACCCATTATTGCAAAAATAAAAACAGAATGACAAATCTTTCCTGCTTTGCTAGCCATCATGGACTGAATCGACACAAAAAGGGGATCTTAAATGATAAGTCTGAAAACATCGGCCACCACCACTAATAAGTTATTTATTTAAGAATTTCTTGCGCAAGATCGCTATTGAAGCAACAGATATCCGTAGATTTCTGCAAATAAGACTTGAAAAACAGATAAATCGTTTATATTGTTTCTTCTTAATAAAGTTCACTGAGCAAGCATGGGCGCGAAACCTGCCAAAACCGGTGCCAATAGCAAGACGAGTTCACCAATATCGTCTGCGCAGACTAAGCTGGCCGCGAAGACCAGCAAATCTGCCAGTCAGAAGGTGGTGCGTGACAGCTTTACGATGCCGACAAAGGAATACGCGAAGATCGCCAAGGTCAAAGATGCCTGCCTGAAAGCGGGATTTCAGATCAAGAAAAGCGAACTCCTGAGGATTGGCATTGCACTGATCAGCGACATGGGACCAAAGAAACTGAAATCTGCGCAAGCAAAGTTAGACCCGATTAAAACCGGGCGACCAAAAAAGCTGTACTAGAAAAAACCGAAACAAATCTTGCCTCATCGCGGGGCAGACGTTTTCGATTGACGCGACAATAAGGAGTAATGAATGCAAGGACTTCATCTGACCGCTGACCTATCGGGCTGCAAAAAAAATCTAGACCTAATGATAGATGTCGAGAGTTTGCGTGCGACCTGCCTGAAACTCGTCAAAGCGAGTGGACTGACTGCTGTCAACGAAGTTTTTCATGCATTTCCAGGTGTAGACCAAGAAGAGACTGGCGGTATCACGGGCACGGTTCTGCTCGCTGAATCACACCTCGCCTTGCACACCTGGCCGGAATTGCAGGCGGTGACGCTAGATGTTTATGTTTGTAACTACTCGACCGACAACACCGAGAAAGCTTCACGGCTGCTGAACTCGCTGGTGCGACTGTTTGATCCTGACGAAGCCAATCGCCAGAGCCTTGAACGCGGCCAAGTGGGCGTGATCGCGTCCTGACATTGCGTTTTTAAAAGTTGAAGCTAGAGAATTCCATGAAAAAAATTACGCTTGCCACTTCGTTGGCACTACTGATTTCCGCCAGCCTTTCGCATGCTGATTCTACATTTGCAGATCTCAACTATCAGGTCAAGCAAGGCGACACGACGGACGGTATCGGTATCGGCATCTACCAGTTGAAAGACCAAGGCACGGGCTATTACCTGAGCGGGACGATTGGCTTGCCGCCAGATGGCTACAGTGCATACGGCTACTCGTATGGCTCTTATACGGAGCGCGCGCGCGTGCCCTATATGGCAAATGTGGGTGCGACCTTTGCCGCTGTGGGCCCAGGAAGTCTAGTTCCGTTTTACAAAACTATTCACTCCTATGTTGGTATCGGCTACGGCACGCTGGAGGGTGTCGCCAAGTACAGCCAGAGCTGGTACGACTTGGACTCGTATACTAAAAACGGCTTGAACCTGAATGGTGGCTTCATTCTCGGCTTCGAGAGCTTCGGCATCAACCTTGGCGTTAATTCGCTGAGCAAGTCCGTGTATATCGGCATCGGCATGATCACCGACAAAAAATAAGCGCCGCATTAAGCACCGCATCGATCAAGCCAAAGACCTCTCCAGATAAAAAATGGCTTCGAGCTCTTGAGGTTTTTTCAGCACTGTCCTTGCCTAAATAACATCATTCTTAGCGCTCACAGGGCATGGAGTACACTGGCGCAAGTCACTGCTCCACTCTCGCTACTGCCCGTGAACAAAGTTCTGTTTCCCCTGCTGCTGCTGCTCTGCGTCTTGCCCGCTCGGGCAGACTGGAACCTGCTTCACAAACAGAATGAAAGCACCCTTTACATCGACCCCTTGTCAGTTGTCCGCGGCACCCGGCCACGCGTATGGGGATTACTTGATTACGGCAAGCCTGACGAGTATCAGGATCAATCCGCACGATTGCTTTTCGAATCCAATTGTTATGATGGCACGCTAAGGAAACGCAGCGCTGTCTATTACAAAGATTCTATGGCCCGCGGCGCCACCACCTCAGAATATCAACCTACACCATGGGAAGTCCCTGCCGCTGAAACACCTGAAGCCGCAGTACTGTATTTCTTGTGCGGGAAAAAATAATGATGCGCTCCTTCATCCTCCCGATACTCATCGCCAGTGCGCCGGTTTTTGCAGGTGACTGGGTCATCCTACCGGTACCCGATCCCGTAACGACTGCCGCTGGTGAGACATTTTTTGTTGATCCTGATATCAGCACCCGCGGTAAATGGCCGACTATTTATACATTACGCAATTACGCCAAGGCGACAGCACGCGGTCATGCATCCGATAGCATGGTTTGCGAAGTCGATTGCAGTCAACAACTGATACGCGCAGTGGGTGGCGCTTTTTATTCCGGATTGATGGGTAAAGGCGCGGTCGAACCATGGAACCGTCACACCCCGTGGGTTCGTCCCGCAGCCGATACCGCGCTTGAGAAGGTCCTGCAGTATGCGTGCACTCAACAAAAGCCACAGTAAGCGATCAATCAATTCACGTAGGCCACAACATCAAACTTCAGTCATGGAGAACTCACGATGAAACGAAAACAAGCACGTCCACCTAGATCCAACACACTCATGATCGATGCTGCCGATGGCAGCGGTAGTTTCAGTGGCTATCTTGCTTTACCCCCCAGCGGCCGCGGACCGGGTCTCGTGATTGCGCAAGAAATTTTTGGCGTCAATCAGCCGATGCGCGAGATCGCCGACGCATTCGCAGCACGGGGCTATGTGGTGCTGGTGCCGGACCTCTTCTGGCGAATGGAGCCAAACATAGCGCTGGGCTACACGCCCGAAGACTGGCAAAAAGCGTTTGGCTATTTCAAGCGATTCAATGTGGATACGGGCGTGGAGGATATTCAGTCTGCCATCACCACCCTACGCGAGCAGGCATTCGTCAGTACGCACGTCGGTGTGATGGGCTTCTGCCTCGGCGGCAAGCTGGCTTATCTCTCCGCCTGTCGCACCGATGCCGACGTTGCTATCGGCTATTACGGCGTGGGGATTGAAGATGCGCTCGATGAAGCTAGTCATTTGCACTGCCCGCTGGTGCTGCACATAGCACAGCTCGATAAATACTGCGATGAGGCAGCCCAGGAAAAGATACGCCAAGGGCTAGGTGATCGCGACAAGGTTGAGGTTTGGCTCTATCCGGATGCTGACCATGCGTTTGCCCGCCCCGGCGGCGAGCATTACCACCAGCCCTCGGCCGATCTTGCGCTGGAGCGCAGTCTGAGTGCCTTGCAGCGCGCACTGTCAACCTGAGGCGGCCCGGAATATGACCGCCACAGCAGGCTGAAGTACCGCTCAAGTTTTGATGCTAGATGTCGATGCATCTTAAATCTTAATTTGTCCCGAGTTGCCATGAATACGTCTACGCTCCGAACCCTCTCTTTGGCCGCAGGCCTGCTGATTGCGCTGACTGGCTGCCACAGCACCTACTATCTGAATGGTGACAAGTACGTCGGCGAATTCCGCGATGGCAAGCGTACCGGTCAAGGTAGCTATTTCTTCCGTAACGGTGACCGTTTTGTCGGCGAATTCCGCAATGATGAATTCAATGGTCAGGGTACGCTACGATTTGTGAATGGCAATCGATACACCGGAAGCTTCAGCAAAAACCGCATCGAAGGACGTGGTACGCTGCGTTATGCCAACGGCGATGAATACATCGGCGAATTCGTCGACGGCAAACGCCACGGACAAGGTGTCTATACTTACGCCACCGGCAGTAAATTCACCGGCGAATTCCGTGAAGACCAGCTGCCCGCGACAGTGATCTATACGTACAAGAACGGCGATCAGTATGTGGGCGAATTCAAAGACTGGCGCTTTCATGGCAAGGGCAAAAAAAGCTTCGCGAATGGTCGCGTGCCCCTCGAAGGTCTGTGGGAAGAAGGTGAATTTGTGCTGATGGAAGCCTCACGCAAATAGCGCCGCAAGAAACAACACGTTAAAAGAGAACCGATTGGAAATTACGACAGGGCGTCCTTCGACGCTGGCCCCGAGGGGCATGGTCACCTGCCCCCACGCACTGGCATCGGCGGCCGGTGTTGATGTTCTGAGAGCAGGTGGTTCAGCAGTGGATGCGGCGATTGCCACCAGCGCTGCACTGGCCGTAATCTATCCGCACATGACTGGTATCGGCGGCGATGCCTTCTGGCTGATCCATGATGCCAAAACGGGGAAGGTTCACTATCTGAATGGTGGTGGTCGCGCAGCGAAATCAGCCAGCATTGATTTTTTTACTTCGCGCAACCTGAAAGAAATTCCGTTTCGCGGCATTCTGCCCGCGAGCCTCACCACACCCGGATCTGTCGACAGCTGGTGCAAGGCGCATTCGAATTGGGGTCGTTTGCCCCTCTCCCGCAACCTTCAGCAGGCAATCGCCTATGCGCGTGATGGTTTTCCAGTCACGGGCCGTCTGGCGGGCTGGATTGCACGCACCGAAGCCGAATTACGTGCGCAACCCGATGCCGCTGCCATCTTCCTTGCAAACGGTGTACCTACAACCGGAGCGCTGATACGCAACGCGGGTCTTGCCCGAACGCTGGAGTCAATTGGAAGCGAAGGCCGCGCCGGTTTTTACGAAGGTGCTGTCGCTAAGGCTCTGGCTGGCTATGTACAGCAGCACGGTGGATTTTTTACCGAAGATGATTTGCACGCACAAGAAGCACGCTGGGGTGAACCGCTGGTTGGACAATACCGCGACCTGACCTTGTATCAGACGCCCGCACCGACGCAGGGCTTCACGGTGCTTGAAATGCTGAACCTGGTCGAACCACTCGATCTTCGCAAGACAGGCTTTCTCGGCCCCGACCATGTGCACCTGCTGGTGCAAGCAAAACAGATCGCGTATCACGATCGTGATCGCTATTTGGGCGACCCAGATTTTACTGATGTACCGCTCGCACGTCTGACCTCCAAGGCATATGCAAACGAACGTCGCGCACTGATGGATCCTGCGCACGCGCTCCCCTGGGACAAGGTGCCTTCGTATGGCAGCCTCACGGGTGACACGGTGTACATCGCCACCGTCGATGAAGAAGGCAATGCGGTTTCCCTCATCCACAGCTTGTATGGCCCGTTTGGCTCTACGGTGGTGGCGGGTGACACGGGTGTGCTACTGCAAAACCGCAGTGCATATTTTTCGCTCGATCCTGCGCATCCGAATTGTCTGGCACCCGGCAAGATACCGGTGCATACGCTGATTGCGTCAATGGGCAAACGCAATGACAAGCTCTGGAGTGTGCTCGGCTGCATGGGGGCAGATGGTCAGCCGCAAATACAACTGCAGGCCTATGTGGCGATGATGGATTTTGGTTGCGACATACAACAGGCGCTTGAAGCCCCGCGCTGGCTGTCAGGTCGCTTTGGTATCGGCGAGGCGCGCGACACGCTGCACATTGAAGGTCGATTTTCGGAAGAGACACTGCGCACGCTGGCAGCACGAGGACATCAACTCAACCGCTGGGGCGCATGGAACGAACTCGCAGGTCATGCGCACGGGATTGTGATTGATCCGGTCACGGGTGTGCGCTATGGCGGGTCGGATCCACGGAGTGATGGGGCTGCGATCGGTTACTAAGTCCGACGCTAATCAGCGCGCTGCAAGCTTACGAAAATCCTGCTCTAGCCCGGCCAGTTTTTCCTCTGCACGCTTACGTTGCGTTGGTGTGGATAGTTTGTGCATGGCTGCTGAATTTGCGCAGGCCTCGTTGAATAAATTTCGTCGCATTTCGGCGCCTACCGGATCATCGGGGTGCAGGGCGCGCTCCATCAGTGCGCGTATTTCTGCCTCTGCCAGCGTTGGCGAGGGTTTTGTTTTCCGTATTTTCTCCAAGGTTGCAAGGATGTCTTCCTGTCGTCGCTGACGCAGCATCCAGCTGATTTTCGGATCCAGCGCCGAGCGTGCAATCGCATCCCGAATCGCCTGTTTTTGAGCCGCGCTTAAGCGGCCATAGAAAAATTCGCTGCGATTGCTCCACTCGTCAAAACGATCTTCTGCGAGCTCCTTTGCGGACACGTCCAGCCATTTCTCGCGCCATTGCTTGTCTTCCTCGGCAAACTTTTTACGAAGGCGTTTCAGATTAGCTGGCTCGAGTGAGAGCGCGAGTGTAGCCGCCTGAGGTGCAGTTTGCAGCACCAGTGTCTCGAATTGATCTCTGGCTTTCACGATGGCGTCACAAGCAGCAGGCGGGCTCACATCACCTTTTGCCATCTGCTGGAGCTCGGCCAGAAAATCTGCATAGGCTGGCAACTGCGTGCTTCGATGCCAGGCGTGCCAGTCCTTCAGATCCGCTTTGACTTCGCGCTTCTGCGAGTCATTGAAATCCAGATAACGGTCCATCCACCAGTAAGCGAGCGTATCCAGCTGGTCATAGCCGGTGCGTACCAGACCGCAGCTGGACAAGGCAAATGCCAGCAGCACAACAGCGCAACGCTGCCATAGACGCAAGTTCATTTTGGCGAGGAGGGATAAATGGAACTACAGTGTACGCCGCAATGCCTCGAAAAACAGATCGGCCTGCAAGCGCTCTCCCCGCGTCTGTAGTTCGACTTGCGCTGCCATCGCCTCCGGCACGGGTTTTAATGGCAAGCCGGTACGCATCGCGAGAACTTCCACCATGCAGGCGCGCTCGACGTAATACAGATCATCATACGCATAAGCGACACTGTCACCGCAAACGACAACACCGTGATTGCCGAGAAAAGCGATGTCGGCATTTTTCATCACGCTGGCAATACGTTCACCTTCAGTATCATCAAGCGCAAGACCGTTGTAATGCGCATCAATGGCGATGCGACCGTGAAAACGCATCGCGTTTTGCGATAACGTCGTGTCCAGTGCGCGCGCACTCGTGAGAGTGAGCGCGGTGGCATGCGGCATGTGAGTGTGCATCACACAAGCCTTGCCGGCAATACGATGAATCGCAGCGTGTATGTACATGGCAGTCGGCTCGACCTCATGACGTCCGGCAAGCTTGTTACCTTGCTCATCAATCATCACGATATCGTCGGCACCGATCTCTTGCCACAGCAATCCACGCGGATTCAGAAGAAAGCGCCGCGAGCCATCCGGTAATTCGACACTGAAATGATTGCACACACCTTCAGCAAGACCATGATGCGCAGCCGCGCGCAAGGCCAGCGCAAGATCCTCACGCAGCCGTTTGACACTGTCTGATGCAAAGTCCTGCGCGTGATTGTGCGTCTCGTTGTGCTTATGCATGCGTTATCGCCTCCGAC
>CANKWG010000052.1 GCA_947487325.1 Oxalobacteraceae bacterium
GGGGGAATTGAAAACTCTGGGTGAGCGGAAACAAGTCGCCTGGAAGCATGATGTGCAGGTCATGATCGAAGGCCCCGGTCATGTGCCGATGCAGATGATTAAAGAAAACATGGATCTGCAACTTGAGCAGTGCCACGAGGCTCCGTTTTACACACTCGGGCCACTGACGACCGATATCGCGCCTGGGTATGACCACATCACTTCAGGTATCGGCGCCGCGCAAATTGGTTGGTATGGCACCGCCATGCTTTGCTACGTGACACCGAAAGAGCATCTGGGTTTGCCCAATAAAGTGGATGTGAAGGACGGCATCATTACTTACAAGATCGCGGCGCATGCAGCAGATTTGGCTAAGGGACACCCCGGTGCGCAGATACGCGACAACGCCTTGTCGAAAGCACGTTTTGAGTTCCGTTGGGAAGACCAGTTTAATCTGGGGCTTGATCCCGATAAGGCGAAAGAGTTTCACGATGAAACGCTGCCCAAGGATTCGGCGAAGGTTGCTCATTTTTGCTCAATGTGCGGGCCACACTTCTGCTCGATGAAAATCACTCAGGAAGTGCGCGACTATGCAGCCAAAGAAGGCATCACGGAAATCGCGGCTCTCAAGCAGGGCATGGAAGTCAAGGCAGTGGAGTTTGTGAAGTCCGGTGCCGAGTTATATCGCAAGCAGTGATCATGACGGCGACTATCTCCATTGAGCTTAATGGCGAGGTGCGCAAGGTCAGTGATAGCGACAGCGTTCAAGATTTGATTGATGCCTTGTCGCTGACGAATCAGGCGCTGGCTATTGCGGTCAATCGCGAAGTGGTGCCACGTGCGAGATGGCGTGAGTATCGATTTGCGGGTGGTGACAAGGTGGATGTTGTGCGGGCGATTGGTGGTGGCTGATTTGCCGCTTGCCGATGTATGTTGAAAGACGCTGGATCCCGGCTTTCGCCGGGATGACGATTACTAGCCAGTGACCTCAAAACTGTCATCCCGGCGCAGGCCGGGATCCAGTGACTTTCGTTGATCTACGGAGAACTCCGAACTATGCAAGACAATCAACAGCCGGAAGGCCTCACCATCGCAGGCAAAACCTACCACTCCCGCCTGTTAGTCGGCAGCGGCAAATACAAAGACCTCGATGAGACTCGCCTCGCTACCGAGGCCAGTGGTGCTGACATCATTACGGTTGCCATACGCCGCGTGAACATCGGGCAGGATCCCAACGCACCTAATTTGCTCGATGCGGTACCCCCATCGAAATACACCATCCTACCTAACACCGCCGGTTGCTACAACGCGAAAGACGCTGTCTACACGTTGCAGCTCGCACGTGAACTACTCAACGGCCACAAGCTCGTCAAACTCGAAGTACTCGGCGATGAAAAAACGCTGTTCCCCAACATGCCCGAAACTTTGAAAGCTGCCGAGACCTTAGTAAAAGATGGCTTCGATGTGATGGTGTACTGTAGCGATGATCCTATACAAGCCAAGATGCTCGAAGAAATCGGCTGCTGCGCGATCATGCCATTGGCCTCATTGATAGGCTCGGGTATGGGCATTCTGAATCCCTGGAATCTGTCGTTGATCATCGAGCAATCCAAGGTGCCGGTATTAGTTGATGCCGGCGTGGGCACCGCATCCGACGCCGCTATCGCGATGGAACTCGGCTGTGATGGTGTGCTGATGAATACCGCGATTGCTGGCGCTAAAGATCCGATACGCATGGCGCGTGCAATGAAGCTGGCTATCGAAGCCGGCCGTGAAGCATTTCTTGCCGGCCGCATTCCACGTCGTTTCGCTGCATCGCCTTCGTCACCGATGGCGGGTCGGGTTGCATGAAGCGTCCCTGCGTGCTGGTGTTTGCCGGGCTCGATCCCAGCGGCGGCGCCGGCGTGCAAGCGGATATCGAAGCAATCGCCGCGATGGGCGCGCATGCACTGACGGTCGTCACTACGCTGACCGTGCAGGACAACGATCACGTAAAGGCGGTGCATGCGGTTGACGCCAGCATCTTGCGCGAACAGGTTCGTGTGCTGTGCGAAAAATTTCAAATCGCTGCGATCAAAATTGGCATCACAGGTAGTCAGGCCAATGTCAACGTGATTACCGAGACAATCAAACACCTCAGGCAACAGACACCCGATTTGCCCGTGGTGCTCGACTCGGTGCTGGCGAGTGGTCATGGCGATGCACTCTCGCGCGAAGACGCGGTCTCGATGATGCGTCCACTACAGTCACTGGCCACGCTGATTACGCCGAATTTGCCTGAGGCGATCAGGCTCTGTGATGGTGAAACATCGCTGGCAGCGCAGGCGGCCCACTTATTACGCACTACGCCGCATGTTCTGATCAAAGGCGGTCATGGCAACGGCGTTGAAGTTATCAATACCTGGTTCAGTGCATCGCCTGAGCAAACATGGCGCTGGCCACGCCTCAGTGGTGGTTTCCATGGCTCGGGTTGCACACTGGCTTCGGCGATTGCTGCTTGTCTTGCCACAGGGCTGAACATGCAACAGTCTTTGTCGACAGCGCAGCACTGGGTGCAAGCATCCCTGACGACCGCTTATTCCATCGCAGACGGACAGCGCATTCCAGCGCGAACCGTCATGCAACGACCGGAGGTTTTATGAAAGGTTTGTATCTTGTCACACCCGATTGGGATGATACTGATCAGTTGTTACGCGTGACTGAGTCGGCATTACAAGTAGGGGTTGGTCTGCTGCAGTACCGCCATAAAACTGCAAGCGACGATTTACGTTTGACACAAGCGACGGCACTGCAAGCGCTGTGCCGTCAGTACAAAGTGCCTTTCATCATTAATGATTATCTCGTCTTGTGTGAAGAGCTTGATGCTGATGGTGTGCACGTGGGCGGGACCGATGCCACGGTGGCCGCAGTCCGCTCCGTGCTTGGGCCGAATAAAATTCTAGGTGCCTCTTGCTACGGTGATTTGCAACGAGCGCAGGAGGCGGCAACTGCTGGCGCCAGTTATGTGGCCTTTGGTGGCTTTTATCCATCGCGGGTAAAAAAATATGAGGTGTCCACACCGGTCGACATCGTCTCGCGTGCGAAAGCCTCAATCGCATTACCCGTTTGCGTGATTGGTGGCATGACACCTGAGAACGCAGCACCTCTGGTTGCTGAAGGTGCTGACATGGTTGCTGCCATCAGCAGTGTTTACAGCGCTGAGCTGCCTGATGAGGCTGCGCTAGCCTTTACGCGTTTATTCCCGTCCCGGTGATTCGATGACTGATTTTTCTCAGGCAAGACACTGGGTCTTGAACTTCATCAGGACGCCGGGTGCGTCTTTAACCCAGGCAGATCAACATCACCGCAGTTAGTTTGCGACTGCCTCGGTAAGCTTATCGTTACCTCACCTAGTTCACTGCCACCTCATTAAGTTCAGCAGCGCCCCAACTAGTTCATCGTTTACTCAGCTAGCTCATCATCGTCCCGGCTAGTTCACCGTCTCCCAAGCGAACGCTGCGGCCTACTGTCTTTCGTAGAGCCCATGAAATCCGCCAAAACGGTGACGCGCATCCGCATGCCTGTGTAAGACCTTGTGCGGTTATCAATCACTATTAACAAGTAATCCGCTAATTGATCGATTGATTGTTAAGGCGGTAGTCCCGCATCAGCTTTTTCTCTTATTTCAGAATTTTCCTCACTTCACTCGTACCGTCTATGGGAACCAATTTTATTCTCTGGTACTTAATGAACTGTAATTTGTCTAGTACTCAACATCGTCGGAGGGCGTACTCATGTCTACTGGATTAACAATCGCACAAACACTCATGCATGAGATCGGGCCTGAGCTTGCTGAGATCGAGACGATTATTCAGCAAGAAATTGATAGCTGGGCTATCCAGTTCTTTGATGGTGAAATGATTCATGTGCTCTATCAAGTTTCACCGTCCCGCTGGGTCATGAGTTATGAATTAGATGCACCGGAAATTTCAAACCAAGCTGAAATTTATGCTGCCATGCTATGTACTAACTTGCTATATCAGGGAGTAGCGCCTTTGAAGGTGGCACTTAGCAAGCCCGGTGGCGTTTTATTATTGATCGGCGAGTTTCAACTGACAGAAGCGTCGCTCGATGAACTGCAGATACTGATCCAGCAGTTCCTGATGTATGCAGCACACATATCAGACCAGATTTCTTTGCTCGAAGAGGGTGAGCCAAAGGATAAAGTGGCTAGTGATTTTTCCCCTCAAGTCAACGCCCATATCCTTGCCTGAAACCGAGAATTTATTAACACGCACCATCAACTTTAAGAGGTAACCATGAAACCTATTTCAGCACAAATTCCCAAGCGCATTGAACACGAAGGCGCGCCATTGATTTATATGAGCCCTACCAAGCCGGCACGTAATCTCTCCATCATTTATCAGGCTATTAAAGATATGCCCATCGGTACCGTGCTCCAAGCAGATCATGATCCCACTGGGCGTCCCTATGTATTTTTCCCTGGACAAACAAAAACTTCCAAAAATACAAGCTCGATAAAACAGCAAAATCTGGCGCACTACCGTCATGAGATGGGACATATTCTCGATACCTCTTTGGCAGCTGCCAAAAAAACCGAAAGTAAATCGTCTGTTAAGACCGATCCTGCTGCAGCTGAAAAGCTTCAAAAGATCGTGATGTTAAAGCCGGGTCAAGGTGATTTTACGGTTGGGGAGCTGAAGCCTCTTTTGAAAAAAATGGTAAACGAAAAAGATGTTATTCAACCAGACACGCCTGTTCGCTTTTCAAAGACTGCGCCTAGGGCACCTGCTTTAAGCGGCACACCAAAGTCTGCCAGCAAAAAATCAAAGTCTGCTGCTCAGCCCAATGTGCAAAAAGCAAATGACAAAACCAATCCCGTTGCGCAAAAAAAAGAGCGTGAAATCCCAAGAAAAACAGGGTATTACTTGAACAAAGAAGCCTTCGAAAGAGTGCGGCTGCAGCGCTTCGAATACTTTACTGTCATGAGCAATAAAGAAATCGCGACTGTTAAAGAGGCTCTTTTCGGCCCGCAATCAACAGTGCCAGCATATGAGCAGGATTTGGCGATCAAGGCTATGCAGAAGTTAGTTACAGACTATATTGAGCAAACGGTTGTTCCCGCAAAATCAATGGAAGAATTTATCCGGGAAAGTGATGCGAAACAATATCTGGAATGTTTTTCCACGCATTGGTTAGCTGCGATCAAGAATGGGAAAAAAAAGAGTGCTAAAAATATCAATGAGCTCCTGCGTATCACGATTCTTCCCTGGACGAAAGAAATCAATACCTTGACTGAAAGTGTCATAAAAAATGTGCGGCGCCAGCAGAGTGTCATTGGCGGCAAGCTGGAAAAGCTCACCGCACATCAGGAAAAAAGAGAGACTGAAGAAGAGTCCAGTCTAGTTGTCAGCACTTCAGAAGATGAGTCGCCTGTTCGCCAAAAGAATGCGCACGAGAAGAATCCTGCACCAACTCCCGTTTTGCGTATGTCATTTAAAAAGCTGGAAGCAGACTCGGGAGAGGATGCGCTCTACCGTTTAATGAGTAATCCGACTATCGAAGAACTTGGGCGAGAGGAAAGCAATGAGTCGCTCAAACAGCGCCATTCTTCCTCATCTGAGGATAACAGTGCCGCGGAGATTGTCGCGGCTATCATGCAAAGTTCTGGCGAAGAAGTGAACCTCACTGAATTCAATTATCAGCAAGCTTTGCGTCAATCGCAATGGTCAATGCCTGTGATCGAAGGACTACAAACCTTTTTGACTACAAGCGCTAGTCAGTCAGATTTGAGCGAGTCAGACTATGAGGCCGGACAACTGCTTGAGGGTCTGTTGGCTGACGTCAAAGAGAAGTTTCAGGCGCGTGAGATCTATAAGGCAAATTCTGCTGAAGTGCGATACACGCAGACACCCTCTGAGGAGGATAGCGATGAAACCTCTTTGCTTTCTAAAAATGTATCCGGCCTTGATATCGAAACGTCGCAGTAAGTCGGTCTTCATCATTAAGTAAAGACAAGCTGCATGCGGGAAATGCCGGCTCTTCAATCCGACGAGCCGGCATATAATCAGGGCATGCCCTCCTTACTTGATAACTTAAATCCCGAACAACTCGCCGCCGTCACGCTGCCCGCTCAGCCCGCATTGATTCTGGCAGGTGCCGGGTCCGGCAAAACGCGTGTACTCACCACTCGCATCGCCTGGCTGATCACGACGGGTCAGGTGTCGCCCAGCGGTCTGCTGGCCGTGACCTTCACCAACAAAGCCGCGAAGGAAATGCTGGGGCGGTTATCGGCAATTTTGCCCATCAATACGCGTGGCCTGTGGGTTGGTACTTTCCATGGTCTGTGTAATCGCCTGCTGCGGGCACATCATCGCGATGCTGCGTTACCGCAGACATTTCAGATTCTGGATTCGCAGGACCAGATGTCGGCCATCAAGCGTCTGCTCAAGCGTCTCAATATCGATGATGAAAAATATCCGGCCAAGCACCTGATGTACTTCATCAACAGCGCCAAAGATCAGGGGCTGCGTGCGAAAGATGTCGAGGCCAGTGACGACTACCAGCGTAAATTTGCCGAGCTCTACGAAGCCTATGACGATCAGTGTCAGCGTGAAGGCGTGGTGGATTTCGCTGAACTACTGCTACGTAGCTACGAGCTGTTGTCGCGTAATCAGCCCTTGCGCGAACACTATCAGGCGCGCTTCAAACATATTCTGGTCGACGAGTTTCAGGATACAAATGATCTGCAATACAAATGGCTAAAGCTGCTCGCCGGTGAGCAGGCTGCCGTGTTTGCCGTCGGTGATGATGATCAAAGTATCTACGCATTCCGTGGCGCGAACGTTGGTAATATGTCTGCCTTCGAGCGCGAATTCAATGTACAGAATCTAATCAAGCTCGAACAAAACTACCGTTCGCATGGCCATATTCTCGACACGGCCAATCAACTGATCTCTCATAACCGTCGCCGTCTAGGTAAAAATTTGCGTACAGACGCCGGCCACGGCGAGCAAGTGCGGGTACTAGAGGCTTCGAGCGATCTGCAAGAAGCGCAATGGTTGATCGAAGAAGCTAAATCACTGATTGCCGAAGGCTGGATGCGTAGTGAAATCGCCATGCTCTATCGTTCAAATGCCCAGTCACGCGTGATTGAGCATGCACTTTTTTCTGCAGCCATGCCTTACCGCGTCTACGGCGGACAGCGATTCTTCGAGCGTGCAGAAATTAAACATGCGATTGCATATTTGCAGCTGATCGACAACGCGCACAATGACTCTGCGTTTTTGCGCGTCGTGAATTTTCCGACCCGTGGTATCGGTGCACGCAGCATTGAGCAATTGCAGGATGCGGCGCGCCAATACGGTATTTCACTGTACGCAGCAGTACCTTATGTCGCGGGTAAAGCCGGCACAGTACTCGGCAGTTTCATCAAACTCATTGAGGGTCTGCGTTTTGAAACCGAACGGCTGCCTCTGCCCGAGATGGTGCAAGTCACGCTCGACAAGAGCACGCTGATTCAGCACTACCAGTCCGACAAAGACGGCGCTGATCGTATTGAAAACCTTGAGCAGCTCGTCAGCGCCGCCACCTTATTCGTGTCCGAAGAAGGTTTTGGCATGGATGCGCCGGCCTTACTCGGTCCACGGGTGGATGCTGTGGCACCGATCGCGATCGGTGAAGGTGTGGAGATCATTGACGCTGATGCGCCGCTACCTACCCTGATGTCACCTTTGTCAGCCTTCTTGTCGCACGCCTCGTTGGAAGCCGGTGACAATCAGGCGCAAGCAGGGCAGGACGCAATTCAACTCATGACCGTGCACGCAGCCAAAGGCTTGGAATTCGATGCGGTCTTCATTACGGGTCTGGAAGAAGGCTTGTTCCCCCACGAAAATAGCGAGCAAGCCGAAGACGGTGTCGAAGAAGAACGCCGACTGATGTATGTCGCCATCACCCGCGCCCGCAAACGGCTCTACATGAGCTTTGCGCAAACCCGCATGCTGCACGGCCAGACCCGTTACAACCTGCGTTCGCGTTTCTTTGAAGAATTACCCGATGAATCGCTGAAGTGGTTATCCCCCAGAGTGCAGACTAAGTGGGTGGGACACACGCAAAAGGCCGCCTGGCTGGATGAGCCTGAGCATGGCAATAACGCGATCGCACAATCGCTCAGTCAACAAAAAGATAATGGCTGGCGCGCTGGTCAGACGGTGTTTCACCAAAAGTTTGGTGAGGGCGTCATTGTGGCTATCGAAGGCAGCGGCACGCAGGCGCGTGCCAATATTAACTTTGGCAGGAATGGGATGAAGCTGCTGGATTTGGGGATAGCGAAGCTAGATCTAGTGAGCTAGCTGTCCCAGTCGATTTTAGTTTTCATGAAATAGGACGATGATTCAGTCCTTTGAATTTATCAATGCAAAGTTTCTTTTATCATCTTCACTTTGTTTTTGAAAATTAGTTTGAAAAGTCTCTGCAAGCACGACCAAACTTTTGCTCGATGATGAATGCAACCTTCCTGTCGTAATCTTAAAATCTGGTGGAATTCCAGCATTAGGAAATTTTCCCTTTAGAAATTTCTGCCCCATATTTTCGGTCATCCTGTTATAGCCCCGGGCCTTGAGCATCAATTTTTCGAAACGGCCATTCCCACTTTTGAGCTTCACTTCCCCGGTATCTTTGTCGACTTTTGTGTACATGAGTCCTTTAATCTGACCATTTTTATTTGGTTTTGCCTCATGGTAGTTGTAGTTGGTGCCGTCGATGTTTGCATTGTGAATTTTGGCCATAATTTCCTCCCGAAGAAATTGTCGTTAAAAAGCTGCAAAAATTGATGTTCCTTCTAAAAAGAACCGAATTTCACATGGTCTGTAGCAAAAAACTCAATTTTGTTCCGGCTGTTCAAAAACTTCCAAATAAGTCGGGTAGAAAGAGCAATACATCACGATCGTGAGTATCACGGACAGGGGCATCAACAACATGACCGCGACAATATCCTTGCCGAGAATCAATCCCAAGAGAGCGCTGATGATCGCGGGCACGGCGATGCCGACCACGATCCAGCCGAGTGCGTACGCGAGGAAGGCTTTACCACAGCGGCGTACGGCGAAGAAACTGCAAAAAATTGCTTTGAATAAATCTGTCCGTTGCTAACTCGCCGGCGGTCCCGCATGGCAGAAGGCCATGGCGAAGGGCGCATAAATCAATACTGGAAATAGCTCTTGGATACGTGAAAACTGCCTGGCTGTATGTGCCGGAGTACGACGGCGACGCGTAGGCATATGCCAATATCAATTTGGACAGTGGGATGAAACTGCTGAATCTTGTGGTCGCGAAACTGGAATGGGTTAACTAAAGGGCGAGTTCATCAGAGTGTGAGGCCGTTAGAGTGCGTTATCCCTAAAATCTTTAAACCCAGGGTGGGGAACGATACCCCCCTCGGCGGCTGACAACTTCGTAAGCCTGTGAGCCACTGGCTGTACTTATAGCTCCTGACGTTTTGGGAGTGCTCGTCGAATCTACCTGTGTTTTACGATTTGAGGTTGTCTGTGCATTGATGTTTTTTATTGCACCCATGGAATTCCGGGGTCCAATAGATTTTTCGATATGCCCTTTCATCAAAGATCGAAAAGGCCGACTGAGTGTGTAGGCTAGATTTTTTAGCTTGCTTTTCGCTGACTGAGAGCTGGTGGGGCTTTGGCTTTCATAAAGGCTGTAACTTTTATTGGTTTTTGGAGTTTCAACGTTGCCATGAACCGGTGTGTGGTTCGAAGTTGAATTATGTTGAGTTATTCCTTTCATTTTATGGTGAAAATTTTTTAGGGATTTTTGATTATTTGAGTTTTATTAGGTTTAAAAAAATCTAGTATGTTGTGTTTAATTATGAATTACAGGTAATGTTATTCAAGTTACTAAAAAAATCTAAATTTGATTGAGCATAAATTTTTTACAAACTTGGGTGGTAAAGCTTGAGCTGGACGACGAATTACTCCAGTCTTGGATCACTTGGGGATATAGATGTTAGTTTGATTGTTTGCTGCTTTTATAAGATCAAGCCCTTGGTTGTAATCATGAGTAGTTTGTTGCTTTTCGAAGGTGAAGTGAAAGAGATTCGCACTCACTACATCGTTTGATTTACCCGCTGATTTATATCTATTCGTCGTCAATATGCTGCCTTTAGCAAGCGGAGCCTTGGGAAACATGGCTTTTAAAAATTCTTTAGCAGAAGACTCTTTCAATGCGGTGTAACCTCTGGCTTTCATAAGTAATTTTTCTAACGCATTGCTGCCACTTTTAAGCTTATTTTCGCCAGTCTTCTTGTCATATTTTTCGTACATAACTCCTTTGATTACGCCGTCGCTATTTTCTTTTGGCTCATAGTATTTGTAGTTGACTTGATTGACGCTTGCTTCGTGAGGAACAGGCCGCATAATTTTCTCTGGAGGAACTTGTCGTTAAAAAGCTGCAAAAATTGATGTTCCTTCTAAAAAGGACCGAATTTCACATGGTCTGTAGCAAAAAACTCAATTTTGTTCCGGCTTTTCAAAAACTTCCAAATAAGTCGGGTAGAAAGAGCAATACATCACGATCGTGAGTATCACGGACAGGGGCATGAGCAACATGACCGCGACAATAGCCTTGCCGAGAATCAACCCCAAGAGAGCGCTGATGATCGCGGGCACGGCGATGCCGACCACGATCCAGCCGAGTGCGTACGCGAGGAAGGCTTTACCACAGCGGCGTACGGCGAAGAAACTGTAAAAAATTGCTTTAAACAAACCCATTTTTTGCCAGGTGGCTAGCGGTGCTGCATGCCAGAAGGCCATGGCGAAGGGTACATAGATCAGCGCTGAAAATATCATCGCCAGCGGCAGGTTGCCGACCGGTATATCTTGCTCGTCGGCACGTAGCTGACCTGACATCAGTTTCCAGAAGACGCCATCATCTACGAGGGTGGATGCGGCGACCGCCAAGACGGCTCCCAGCAAATACAGCACACCCAGACGCAGCAGCGTGCCTAGTGCGGGTGAGCGGAAGGCGGTCAGCAGCAAATTCGGCCGTGCCTTGCGGCCGGCTTCAATTTCCACACAAGCCTGCATAAAAGCCATCGAGAAGCAGGGTACCAGCAGCAGTGGCAGCAGTTGCCCGATCAGCGGAATGATCGACAGTGCAAACATCAGCAGCATGTACAGCAGGAAGAGCATCGACAGTTCAGCGGGCTGTTTACGAAATAACGCAAAACCCTGCCGAATCCACTCGATACCTTGGCGCGCGCTGATCTTGTCGTTGGTCATGCGAGGCCTTCGACGGCGGTATCGATACGGTGCCGCAAAATACGCTCGAAATGAGTCGGGTCGTGAGCGGTCAGCATTTCGGCTTCGCGAGGCAGGTAGAAATCATAGAGTCGGGATATCCAGAACCGCAGCGCAGCTGCGCGCAGCATCGCCGGCCACGCTTGTTTTTCAGCGGCAGTAAACGGGCGTACGGCATGATAAGCGTCGATCATTGCGCGTACTCGCAGTGGATCGCTCGCACCTGTTTCCAGATCGATGCACCAGTCATTGACGGTCACGGCCACATCGAAGAGCCAAGTGTCGCAACCTGCAAAATAAAAATCAAAGAAGCCAGTCAGCTGTTCGTCATCGAACATCACGTTGTTTCTGAACAGATCGGCATGAATCGGACCACTGGGTAGCGCGTGATACATATCTGATGCCGCAAAAGCCTCTTGAAAATGCATCTCGGCTTTCAGGGGATGTCCAGTAACTTCATT
>CANKWG010000053.1 GCA_947487325.1 Oxalobacteraceae bacterium
GAGCCGCGTGCCTTGACTGTGACGACGCTCGGCCAGATTGGGAAACATCTGATAAATCTCATCGACCGACATGCCACCCGCTTTCAGCGTGGGTGGCAGCATCAGATTTTCTTCAGCAGAGAGCGAAGAAAAAATCGCACGCTCTTCAGGGCAATAGCCTACGCCCAGGTGTGCGATCCGATGTGTCGGCAAGGCGATCGTTTCCTGACCATTGATTTTGATCGAACCTTCACGGCGTCCGGTGAGTCCCATGATCGCGCGCAGCGTGGTGGTGCGACCTGCGCCATTGCGCCCCAACAGCGTCACCACTTCGCCTTCGGCCACCGAAAAATTCACGTCATGCAGAATGTGTGATTCGCCATACCAAGCTTGCAGCTTGCTGATTTCCAGTGCCAGCGTCATCAGTGCGCTCCTTCCAGTGCAGTCGCGCTACCCATATAGGCCTCGAGCACTTGCGGATTCTGCGATACGGTCTGGTAGTCACCTTCGGCCAGAATCGCTCCGCGCTGCAATACCGAGATGCGATCGCAGATACCCGCCACCACACTCATATTGTGTTCCACCATCAATACCGTTCTACACTTGGATACTTTTTTGATCAGATCCGTCACACGACGCACGTCCTCATGACCCATACCCTGCGTAGGCTCATCCAGCAGCATCAACTCTGGCTCCATGGCCAGCGTGGTCGCGATCTCAAGAGCGCGCTTGCGCCCATAGGGCAAATCTACCGTCAGGCTGGGGGCGAATTCTGCCAGACCCACTTCCTCAAGCAAGGCCATCGCGCGCTCATTGAGCTGCTCGAGTGTCGCTTCGCTTTTCCAAAAATGAAATGAAGTACCCAAATTACGCTGCAATCCGATACGCACGTTTTCAAGTACGGTCAGGTGCGGGAATACTGCAGAGATTTGGAATGAACGAATAATGCCCATACGCGCAATCTGCGCTGGTTGCAGCATGGTGATGTCACGCCCATTAAACAAAATCTGACCCGAACTAGGCTCAAGAAATTTAGTCAGCAAATTGAAGCAAGTCGTTTTGCCAGCACCATTAGGACCGATCAGCGCATGGATATGGCCTCGCTGCACATGCAGGCTCACCTCATTGACCGCAACGAAACCTTTGAATTCGCGCGTCAGATTTCGTGTTTCAAGAATGATGTCTGCCATGATCAGGCTCTTTCAGGGACGCAGATTTTTCAACGCGTGCTTCGCCAGGCTCCAGCGATGCGTCTCGTTCGGGCCGTCATAGACTCGGAAGGATCGGGCATCGGCAAAAATTCGGGCAACGATTGTTTCATGCGTCATGCCGCTGCCGCCCAGAATCTGCGCGCTGCGATCAATCACGCGCCAGATCGCCTCGGACGAAATCACTTTCGCGGCGCTGGATTCGCGGGTACCCAGATGTCCCTGATCAAGCACCCAGGCGCAATGCCAGACCGCCAGTCGGGTGCAGTGCATATCCATCTCGTTATCTGCGAGCATGAAACCCACACCTTCGTGTTGACCAAGCGATTTGCCAAACGCCTGACGCGTAGCCGCATAGCGCAGCGCCACGTCATGCGAGCGCCGCGCAGCACCGAGCCAGCGCATGCAATGCGTCAGGCGTGCGGGTGACAAGCGTACCTGCGCGTACTTGAATCCCTCGCCCGGCGCACCAAGTACATTTTCAGCAGGCACGCGCAGATTTTCGAAACGCACCACGCCATGACCGCCCACAAAACAAGTATCAAGAGCATCCATCTGACGCTCCACGGTGATACCCGGCGCATCCATATCCGAGAGGAACATGGTGGCGCTGCCATCTTCAAGCTTGGCCATGATGATCGCAAACGATGCACCAGTCGCACCCGTGATCAGCCACTTCAGGCCATTAATCACATAATCGTCACCATCGCGAACCGCCATCGTCTGCAGCATCGACGGATCGGCACCTGAACCTGGCGCTGGTTCGGTCATGCAAAAACAGGAGCGAATGCGCCCTTCCGCCAGCGGTCGCAACCAGCGCTCTTTCTGCGCTGGGGTGCAGATTACTTCCATCATGTGCATATTGCCTTCGTCCGGCGCAAAGATATTCATCGCCACCGGGCCCAGCGGCGAGTAGCCCGCTTCCTCGAAGACGATCGCCTTGCCGACGTGGTCCAGACCCAGACCGCCGAATTCTTCCGATACGTGCGGTGACACCAAACCTACTTTGCGGGCTTTCGCCACCATTTCTAGGCGCAGTTCATCCGTAGGGCCGTGCGGCGTGCAGCGCGGATCCCGCTCCATCGGAATGATCTGTTCTTGGATAAATTGACGGGTGCGCTGTTGCAACTCGGCTTGCGCTGCCGAGAGGTTGAAATCCATACTAATACTCCCCCTGTAAAACGTTTTCTTTTTAATAATTTTGCTGGTCGGCAGCCACCGGCAAGTACGACTTGAACGCGTTCAGAACAAGTCTACGGACTTGGATTGCGCCGAAACGGGTGCTAAACCATTGATTTTCATGGGCGCCAGATAGCGCTCGCCGCTGGCTCGCCTGAAAACCTGATTTATCCAATTTTCCGCCAACCCGACAACTTATTCTATTTCCCAAAAAAAACAAAATGAATTATTTGTTCGCCAACAATTAAAGCTAACAAAGGCTGTCTTACTCAGCACAGCCCCAAAAAACGGCCATCCCGACCACGCACCCAAGCAAGATTTTTCAGAGTCAGGCTACAATCAAGCTCAATAACCGTTGTCTGCTCAAACCAGCCGACCCACTCACTAGCACCGGATACTTTCATGTTGTCGCTGTTCGGAGACATCACCAATATCATTAGTCTTGCCGTCACCCCGGCGTTTTTGTTGCTGGGCGTGATGCTGCAACTACGTGTTCTGAACAACCGTCTTGAACGTATCAGTGACCGCCGGGAAGTACTGGAACAGCGACTATCCGTCAGCAACGGCCTGCGCGCAGCGCTGACCCATGAATTGAGTGTGCTGCGCCGTCGGACAACCGCCATTCATCGCGCACTCGGCACTTCTACCAGTTGCATGATCATCGTGTTTTCTGTCGTCGTAACGCTCTTCATCGATGACGCGAAACATCTAAAACTGGATTCCCTGATCGCTTTCCTGTTTGTGTTTGCGATGCTGCTGCTGATCGTCAGCTTCAGTCTGCTGCTGCATGAAATTCTTTTGGGCACCCATTCATTGCCATCCACGACGCTTCACCGTACCCGACAGGTTGAAGGTCAACACTAAACAGTAGGTGATGCTGTTGGCGGCAACCAAAAGCGCTGCTGCATTTCATCAATCCCCAACTCCTGCAAGATGCGACTGAGCTTGCGCACAGCATTCTCGCGCGGCAGATCCTTGTAACTGGCAACAATCAGCTCATTTTTCATCGAATGTTCCCAGCCAACCAGCTCGGTCACATTCAACTGATAGCCATGCGCCTCCAGCTGCAGACAACGCAACACATTGGTCAGATGACTCCCGAATTCACGGGTATGAATGGGATGACGCCAGATCTCGGTCAGCACATCGCGCGCCAATGACCGCCCTTTCAGACGGCGCAATGTCGCCGCCACCTCCGCCTGACAGCACGGCACTAGCACGATAAATCGCGCTTTCTTTTTCAACGCAAAGGTAATCGCATCATCAGTCGCAGTATCGCAGGCATGCAATGCGGTGACGATATCTACGGTATCGGGTAGCAGGGACGATGAAATGGATTCTGCAACTGACAAATGCAGAAACGACATACGCTCAAAATCCAAACGACTCGCTAACTCGCGCGAACGTTCTACCAGCTCAGCGCGAGTTTCGATGCTGTACACAAGCGAGTCGTCGTTGATACTTTTCAAAAAAAGATCATAGAGAATGAAACCCAGATAGGATTTACCAGCACCATGATCGACCAACGACAACGCCCGCTCACCCTCACGTAACTGAGCCAGCAGTGGTTCAATAAACTGACACAGGTGATTCACCTGCTTGAGCTTGCGGCGACTGTCCTGATTCATTTTTCCGTCGCGCGTGAGGATATGTAATTCCTTGAGCAGTTCGACAGATTGTCCGGGTCGTATTTCTGTTTGCGCCATGGGATCAGAGAAATTTCAATCAACCCGAATGGTAACCCACACAGATGGATACCAACCTGTACACGGGCTGCGACGAAGATGGGAAACGACAATAGGGCGACAACACAGCGGCAATACAGCGGCAATACAGCGACACTAGCCGGAGGCGCTGATACCGGCACCATTCAGTAATGCGGTTCAGCTTTGCAGCACATAAGCGCCTGGCGCATCAGGCAACCCAGACATCTCGCTCGGCGGGATAGATTTCGAGGGAATACTATTTTGCTCTCGCTCAAGCCACTCAGCCCATCGCGGCCACCAGGAGCCTTGCTCGGGTTGGGTCTGCTGGTACCAGCGCTCCGGATCGATATAGTTATCATTTTGCGGAAAAAGCGACGTGCGATAGAAACGACGTGGATGTCCCGGCTCACTCGCAATACCGGCATTGTGGCCGCCGGAGGTCAGCAGAAAAGTCAGGTCAACGCTGTAAGATAAATTCAATTTATAAACCGAGCGCCAAGGCGCCACGTGATCCGTCTCGGTCGCAACAAGAAAAGCCGGAACACGAATATCCGACAGAGCAAGTGGACGACCATTGACGCTGTAACGACCAGAAAACAAATCATTGTTCAGAAATAATCGACGTAGGTACTCGCTGTGCATGCGATAGGGCATACGCGTTGCATCAGCATTCCAAGCCATCAGATCATTCAGGGTCTCGCGTTGTCCGAGTAAATAGTGGTTGACCATGCGCGACCAAATCAGGTCATGCGAGCGCAGCAACTGAAAAGCACCTGCCATTTGCCGGTTATCGAGGTAGCCCTGGTTCCACATGAGATCATCCAGATAGTCCAGCTGACTGTCATCGATGAACAGTCGCAAATCCCCTGCTTCGGTAAAGTCGGTTTGCGCAGCAAGCAAGGTCATAGACGCAATATCTTTGTGATGCTGTTGCGCCAGCCATGCCGCGGTGATCGCCAGTAAAGTGCCACCAAGACAATAGCCCACCGTGTGGACTTGCTGACCCGAGCTGCGTCGCCTTACCTGCTCCAGTGCCTCAAGCACACCCATCTGCATGTAGTCATCCATGCCGAAATCGCGATACTCCGCATCTGGATTGCACCATGAAATCATGTAAACCGTATGCCCCCGACCAACCAGATAATTGACTAGTGAATTATGCGGCGACAAATCAAGAATGTAATACTTCATGATCCAAGCCGGTACGAACAGCAAAGGTTTTTCAAAAACTTCTGCCGTCTGTGGCGCATACTGAATCAGTTCCATCAGACGATTTCGATAGATAACTCGTCCCGGCGTAATCGCAACCTCTTTGCCAGGGCGGAATTTTTCTGCACCCATCGGCGGGTGACCGCCAACGGCACGCTCCCCATCTTCAATCAGATATTCCCAGCCTCGCAGTAAATTTCTGCCACCTTCCAAGATTGTCGCTTCAAGCACCTCGGGGTTCGTCGGAATAAAATTTACCGGAGATAGCATATCCAGCCATTGACGAGCAGCGAAAGAAACCACTTCCTCATGATGCTCGGACATACCACCGATGCCCGTTGTCGCGTTATACCACCACTGCTGTTGTAGCAAAAAATTCTGGTAGATGAAACAGAATGGCCATTGCTGCCATTGCGGCGCGAGAAAACGTTCATCTTGCACAAGCGGGTTGATACAAGGTCCGCATTGATGTCCGGATAGCTGTCGCATCGCGTAGATCGTAAAGCGAGTCGCCTTGCGCACCGCCTTTTCCTGAAGTATCTGCTGTTTGCCGGGCGAGTGGGATAAATGCACCGCCCAATCTGCAAACGCCAGCGCAAGACTGCCCGGGGAAAGACCCCCAGTAAAACGTGCCATGACGGCGTGGAACAAGCGATCCGATGCAGTCGGCCCCGAAGGCTTTTCCTCGACCGTTTGAGAAGGCCCACTCACTTCAGATTCAGATAATCGCTTCAGGCTTGTGGCAATAGTTTGTGCTGGCATATCCATTCAACGGGCTCGAGTTAACTCCATCAATGCAGCATTAACTGATACAACATCTTTATAATGTCTGCATTGGACAGCGAGAATGTGTCGCAGTGCCAATCGCCTCCGTACGAGAGGCACTCACGACATCACCAGCTGTGCTGCGATCTTTATTGTCATTAACACTCGTCGCCATAGAAAAATCTCTAGCAGAATCCGGATATTTTGCATTAATCCATTTGAATTTTTTTCTAAACACGTCCAGTGCTTTTTTCAAAGATCGTAATCGATGGTAAATCCATTGCCAGCCAGGACTTTTTTCTTTTTCTAAATGCTTCTGAAGACGCTGAACGCTACGGATATAACAGCCGTGAAAAAATATCTGCAGCACAATGAGTGGTTGCATCAACATCTGCGTGACCGAAGGATAGACGATCAAGCGATAGAGGCTTTGAGGTTCGGCAAGCAACTGATGCTTGTACTGATAGCGCCCCCACAGCATGTGACACCGTCGACCACCCCGGTTAATACAGTCCGTCACAGACCACAGACAAGCCAGCAAACCCAGACGGTAGGTACTCATCGCAGGATCGCTTGCCGACAAGAGCATCACATAGCTATCGCCAATGCGACAGGAAAATGCACCTGCGCAGATACGCCCGTTAATCTGAGCGACTCCGAACAAGCCGCACTCGGCTGCCATCGCTAGAAAATTTTTCGTTTCGGTTTCATCAATAGCCGCTGATTTTCCACGCGCGGCCATGCCATCGCGTTTGAAGTGCTGAAGTATCAACACCAAATTACGCTGCTGCTCAACGGTGAGTTCATCACAGGCATAGGCCGTCCAACTAAAGTCCGAAAAATCCCGCAGCAGACGATTGCGATACCCGCGCAGACTTTGACGGGTAGATTTTCCCAACCCAGCCATGTATGCCTCAGCGGACGGGGGCAGATTAAGTACATAGTTCTCTGAGAAGGAAAAAAACTGTGCAGGAAATGAACTAGGCGGTACCGATACGCTTACAGCATTGAAAGTGATATGACGAATACCAGAAAAGTTCGAGAAAACACTGGCCGCAAACGCATCTATCTGCGCTGAATCAAGAATGACAACCTCGCACAATACGGTTACACGCTTTCCATCAACACGAAATAGAAGCACACCAACAATCTCACCACTGCGATACCCAACCCAGGTATTTGGCGGTGTCTGCTCAGGATCACTTAATTCCAGATAGCGCAGTGATGCGTATAAGCTACCCTGCAGTCTGTCCAGTGCCATTGATGCAAATGCAGGTACCGAATGCTTATAAATCTCACTGACGATCTCACTGAAGATTTCAGACCCAAGCGGCAGCGCCTCAGACTGGATCGCCGCTGCCGATCCTAAATTTAGAGAAGTAACGGATACCGGAAGGTGATTCGACATGAGTGGTCCTGAAGATGAAGGAATTCTGCTTGATCAGACTGGCGCCTGTCTCTATCAGTCAACCGAAAAACGTATCGACACCTACAGCACGACGCGCATCGCCCGTACTGCAAGAAGCCGTTACGCCACCGATGGCCTGACCAGGTAAGCGTCCGGTACGATTATTTAGCGGGCAGATGCATAAAGAATTGACCGCCGCCAAGCAGAATCTCCATGCGACTGTGATGGCTCAACGGGCGTAACCAGCGCATCGGCATCATCTATGCAATAGGGGAGTGCCCAGCGGGGGCCGCTCGGTGTCCAAGCCGGCTGACGTGGTTCGATTCCATGCTCCCCTGCCAATTTCCGACTGGGAGTGGACGCTGACGGCGGAATCTCTACGCACTATTTTCTCGTTACGCGGCGCGGAGAGGATTTATCAGATGGGTGAAGTCCATGTTGACGCACTGAGCGCCATTGACCTTGATTTTCTTTCTGATCGCGATCGCTTTACTGTCAGCGACCATCTTCGTCGTCTGGATTCTTACGCCAGCACCTTTGCGACTTCTATTGATCCGCGCCGAGAAAGGTACATTGAGCGTGAATGTTGATAACGAAGGCATCATGCGTGCGCGCGATGCCTTTATCGTTGTCAGTCCAATCGCGGCAACGATAGAACGGATCACGCTGCGCACTGGCGATACCGTCGTGCGTGGTGATACCGTTGCCTGGCTCTTGCCCTTATCTATTGATCTACAGGCCAAAGACCAAGCACTCGCCCGCCTACAGGCTGCGCAGGCTCGATGGTCAGAAGCGACATTGCAGCAACGCGAAGCCGAGATCATTCATGAGCTAGCTAAACATGAATTTGAAAGACAAAGACTACTAGTTCGGGATCATTTGATCTCGCCGCAAGCACTCGATCAATTAATCGCTCGCGAAAATACTGCCCGTGCTGGTGTCAGTACTGCGCAAGCTCGTACCAAAGCAGCCCAAGCATCTATTACCGAGGGGCGCGCCGCGGTCAACACGTTCACACGTGCTGCAGAAAGAAAAACTCCTGTGCTTGCCCCCGCTTCCGGTCGCGTCCTATCGATCAATCAACAAAGCGAACGCACGATTGCCGCTGGCCTGCCGCTCATGACGATAGGCGATCCAACACAGGTGGAAGCTGTGGTTGATGTGCTATCGATCGATGCGGTCAAAATACGACCGGGTATGCGCATGCTGCTGAGAGACTGGGGAGGTGATACGCCTTTGGAGGCGAGCGTCAGGCTAGTTGAGCCCGTCGCATTTACAAAAGTATCAGCACTGGGCATCGAAGAACAACGTGTGAATGTGATTGCCGATCCGGTTGGCCCGCCCTGGCCACTTGGCGATGGCTATCGCATTCAGGCAAGGATCGTGCTCTGGCAGCAGGACGCAGCACTAAAACTACCGGGTAGTAGTGTTTTCCGGGTCGGTAATGAATGGCACATATTCGTTGCAGAGAACGACCGCGCAAGAGAAAGAACCGTCATCATCGGTCAGCGCAACCGCGATGACGTACAGATCATCAGCGGTCTGCGCGAGGGTGAACAAGTCGTCAGATTCCCCAGCAGGCAGGTGAGTGATGGAGCGCGCATCATAGACGAATGAGATAGCGGAATGAGATAGGCGCATCCCAGCTGACGGGTTTTTATACTGACTGCACGCGCTTGTCGACGACTCGTCTGGCCTTGCCCACCTGCGTGCGCTCCACACCATTCGGTGATAGGACGGTGACCGTGCAGGAAATGCCAATATAAGATTTGATCATCTGCTCTAGCTGCGCGCCACCACGAACACCGTCACCATGTCGAACTTCCTCGCGAGTTTCGACCAGAACTTCCATCTGATCGAGATGCAGGTTGCGCGTCAATAAAATCTGATAATGCGGTGCCAGCGCGGGTTGCTGAAAGAGTAGTTCCTCGATCTGCGAAGGAAATACATTCACACCCCGAATAATCATCATGTCATCCGATCGTCCGGCGATCTTGTCCATGCGACGCATTGCGCGTGCCGTTGGCGGCAGCAAACGCGTCAAGTCGCGAGTGCGATACCGTATGACTGGCATGGCTTCCTTGGTGAGCGAAGTAAACACCAGCTCGCCCGCTTCACCCTCGGGCATGACTTCACCCGTGACCGGATGAATGATCTCGGGATAAAAATGATCTTCCCAGATCACAGGACCATCCTTGGTCTCGATGCACTCATTCGCCACGCCCGGCCCCATCACTTCGGATAAGCCATAAATATCTACCGCATCAAGACCAGCACGCTGCTCAATCTCGTCGCGCATGCCCTGGCCCCAAGGTTCTGCACCGAAAATACCAATACGCAGCGAGGAGGCTGCCGGATCCAAGCCCTGCCGCTCGAACTCCTCAATGATATTGAGCATATAGCTCGGCGTGACCATGATGATGTCGGGCCGAAAATCTGTGATAAGTTGCACCTGCTTTTCCGTCTGACCACCGGACATTGGTATCACCGTGCAGCCAAGTTTTTCAGCGCCGTAATGCGCGCCCAGACCACCGGTGAACAAACCATAACCGTAAGCGATGTGCACGATATCGCCGGCGCGACCACCGGATGCGCGAATCGATCGCGCCACCAATCCGGACCAGGTATCAATATCTTTTTGCGTGTAGCCGACCACCGTAGGTTTGCCCGTGGTCCCAGAAGAAGCATGTATTCGAACGACTTTGTCACGCGGCACAGCGAACATGCCAAACGGGTAGTTGGCGCGCAAATCTTCTTTGCCGGTGAAGGGAAATTTCGCCAGATCTGACAGCGATGTCAGGTCATCGGGATGTACGCCTTTTTCATCAAATCGTTGCCGATAATGGGGCACATTGGCGTAGGCGTGCTGCAGTGTGGCTTTCAAGCGCTGCAACTGCAGCGATTGCAATTCATCCTGACTGGCCGTCTCTATCGGCTCCAAATCCGCTCGGTTACTCATGCGGTGTCTCCTTGATGATTGATACAGCGCTTTTTATCAGAGTGGCTGCGTTGGTATCACTTCCCCTTTGAGCTGATGCGATTTACCACGCATCAGTGCAATCTTCTTGCCATCGGCATTGCTCACGACGACATCATATATCCCCGTCCTACCACTCTTTGATTGCTCAGCAGCGGATGCGGTCAGCACCTCACCCTCAAAGGCCGGCGCAAGAAACTCGATGCTGCAACCCGCAGCGACAGTTTGCACGTTATAGCTATTGCAGGCAAATGCAAAGCTGGAGTCGGCGAAGGTAAAAATAAATCCGCCGTGGCACATGCCATGGCCATTCAGCATATCGCTGCGCACCGTCATCTGCATGCGTGCGTGACCGGGATGAATATCGATCAGCGTGATACCCAGCCCCTGTGTGGCCTTATCCTGCGCATACATATGCTGCGCGGTGGCTTGTGCGAGCGTTTGCGGATCCATGTTCTGCACGATATTCCTCTCAGCTATCCTGATCAAAATCCAGCACTAGACGTTCACTGGCAGCGAAGGCCTGACAACTCAAAACAAAACCGCGCGCGATTTCGTAATCTTCCAGCGCATGATTGGCATCCATATCCACCCTGCCCTCAACGACCTTACAGCGACAAGTGGCGCAAATACCGCCCTTGCAGGCATAACGTATATCGATGCCATGCGCAAGACCGGCATCAAGCAGCGACTGACTATCCCGCTGCATCGTTATCTGATGGTGATGACCATCGATGATAAAACTGACATCGCACTGCGCACCCAGCGCGGAAGAATCGCTGGCACGCGCCTGGCGACGTGCAGCAGCTGCTGCATTATCAGCAGTAGGCGCTGAAAACAACTCGGTCTTGATCTGGTCTTTTAACATACCTAGCGATTGCAGGGTCTCAGAGACCTGCTGGGTCATGCTTTCCGGGCCACAGATAAAGGCGATATCCACATCGTCGATGTTGATCCAATGCTCTGCGAGCGCACGGCACTTGTCGGCATCAATGCGGCCATTGAACAAATCAATATCTTGTTTTTCGCGGCTCATCACATGAACGATAGACAAGCGATCAAGAAAACGATCTTTCAAATCCGCCAGCGCCTCGCGCAACATCACGGTGGATGAAGCGCGATTGCCATACACCAGCGTGACGCGGCTGTGTGGCTCGGTCAATAAACTGGTCTTGATAATCGAGTAGATCGGCGTGATACCACTGCCGGCTGCAAAGGCCAGATAGTGACGCGACTGCGCTGGCTGCAATGGCACCTGAAAATTTCCCATCGGCGGCATAACATCAAGC
>CANKWG010000054.1 GCA_947487325.1 Oxalobacteraceae bacterium
GATCCCGGTGGAAGCCGGCCGCAATATCGCGGTACTGCTCGAAGCTGCTGTACGCAATACCATTCTGCAAATGCGCGGCATCGACACGCTGGCCGAGTTCATGGACCGACAGCAGCAAGCCATGGGTGGCGACCAACCGCCGGAATGAGCACCTCTCTCGCCTAACGACCGGCAAACCCGTTCCAAGCCTTGCGGCGCCGAAGCCGCTATCATGTTGCCATGCGCATCGTTCTCCTCACCGGTATCTCGGGCTCGGGTAAATCCGTCGGCCTTAACGCACTCGAAGACACGGGTTATTTTTGTGTTGATAATCTGCCGCCTTCCTTGCTGCGCGCGCTGGTGGCCACGCGCATTAGCGAAGGCGCGCAAAACCTGGCTGTTGCGGTAGATGCACGCAGTGCCTCATCGCTGACGGACCTGCCTGCTGACGTGCTCTGGCTCAAAGAGCAGGGACATCATGTGGACGTGATTTTTCTGACCGCCAAAACCGAGTCGCTTATCAATCGCTTTTCGGAAACCCGCCGCAGCCATCCGCTATCGCACCGTATTGCACCGAATGGTGAGCCGGCGGACATGCCGACGCTGATGGAATGCATTCGACAGGAACGCGAGATGCTATCGAGTGTCGAAGGTATCGGTCATCTGATCGACACCTCGGGCTTATCGGCAAATCAGCTGCGCAAGTGGATACGTGATTTGCTGCAGACGGATCAGGGTAAGTCGCTGTCACTGCTGTTCGAATCTTTTGCTTTCAAATTCGGCGTACCGCTCGACGCCGATCTGGTCTTTGATGTGCGCGTGGTGCCGAATCCGTTTTATGACAAGCAGTTGCGTCCGCTGACAGGCCGCGATCAGCCTGTGATCGATTTCTTGCGAGCGCAGCCGGATGCGATGCACCTGATGACAGATATTCAGTCTTTCGTCGAAAAATGGCTGCCCGCTTTCGAGCGCGACAATCGCAGCTATCTGACGGTTGCGATCGGCTGCACAGGTGGTCAGCATCGTTCAGTGTTTATGGTGGAACAACTAGCCGCACACTTCAGTGATCGGGCGCGCGTGCTGGTACGCCACCGCGAGCTGGGTCAGTAACCCCACACAGAGAGTTCGAGATGAGTGACACGGCGTGGTTACCGCTTTTTCCTTTGAAAACCGTGCTATTTCCCGGTGGCGTGCTGCCCTTGCGGGTATTCGAGACACGTTATGTCGATATGGTGCGCGCTTGCATGAAAACCGAATCGCCCTTTGGTGTGGTTGCGATTCGCGCTGGCACCGAAGTCGGCATGGCCGCTGAACCGTACGCAGTCGGTACCCATGCGCATATCGTCGAGTGGGACATGCCTGAACTAGGTGTCCTGCTGCTGCAAACTCATGGTGGCGCGCGCTTTCGCATACTCGAGACCCGACTGCAAAATAATCAGTTGCTGGAAGCGCGCACAGAACCGCTGCACTCTAACGAAACAAACCCCGCTGAGCACAGCGAAAACGCGCTGGCCGTTTGCAGTCGCGTGCTGCGCATCGTGATGGACGAACTGCTGGAACGCGCGAATACGAAAGCGGGCAATAGCGTCGTTAACCCCTTTCCTGAACCACACCAGCTTGATCATGCTGGATGGGTCGCGAACCGTTGGTGCGAAATGCTGCCGATTGAACATGATGAGAAGCAGTCACTACTCGAAATTACCGATGATAGCGAGCGCATCCTGCGTGTGGAAGCCTATCTACAGAAGAACGGCGTGCTGTAGGTAGCCGAGTAGTTCAACCGAGCGTCGCCAGCAGCTTGCGTACCGGTGACGGCAATGCGGCGTCGCTGATTTGCGCCAGAGCGCGCCACTGATAGTCCGACTGAGCTGCCATCACATGGCGCTGTCGCAACGTGACTTGCACAGGCATGACCGAAAGACGGTAATGCGTGAAGCCATGGACGAAACTGCTGAGCATCATAATTTCGTCGATATCACCAAACGATGAGAGGGCCAGCGCAAGCTTTTCATCAAGATCGACATCCGAATTTTCTGAAAACAGCCGATTGAGTTCCGGCAGCGACAACAAGCCTCCCCAGATGCCTTCGGGTGGACGCTGTTCCATCAATATCTCGCCCTTATGTACAACAACCAGCATCACTGTGGACTTTTCGGGTATCGCTTTTTTGGGTTTGCGCGCAGGTAGTTCCGCGGTACGCCCTGAAGCGTGGGCAATACAGCGTGATTGCATTGGACAGCGATCGCAGGCGGGTCGCGTGCGTGTGCACAGCGTTGCGCCGAGATCCATCAAGCCTTGTGTGTACGCTTCGATCTCTCGCGCCGGCAGCATTGCCTCTGCGCGCTGCCACAAGTTTTTTTCTACAGCAGCCTGCCCGGGAAATCCTTCGACCCCAAACACTCGACAGAACACCCGCTTCACATTGCCATCTAGGATGGCCGCTCGCGCGCCAAAGGCAAAAGTGGCAATCGCCGCCGCAGTGGATTTTCCGATACCTGGTAGTGAAGCAAGCGTTTCAGGATCTGATGGAAATCTGCCTGCATGATTCGATACAACCTGCTGCGCACAACGATGCAAATTGCGCGCACGCGTGTAATACCCGAGACCACTCCAATGCACCATCACAGTTTCTGTCGGTGCCGCAGCCAGCGCGGCGACATCAGGGAAACTGTCAAGAAAACGCGCGTAATACGGAATGACGGTAGCGACCTGCGTTTGCTGCAGCATGATCTCGGAGAGCCAGATGCGATACGCATCGCGCGTACCTTGCCATGGCAACTGATGCCGGCCATGCTGCTTTTGCCAATCGATCAGCGCATCGGCAAAGCTGGTGTCTTGAGAGGGAGATTTTTTGACGATACGTTTCATGACAGTCGTATTTTCTAGCGCTGACAGCGTCCGCAATAGAAGGTGGAGCGCTGACCCTGCACGATACGGCGTACTGGCGCATCGCAGTGACGGCACGCTTCGCTTTCGCGATCGTAGACGAAATAATTCTGCTGAAAATAACCCGACTGACCATCGGCACCAATGAAGTCACGCAGCGAGCTGCCACCTTGCTCAATAGCGGCGGCAAGCACACGGCGAATAGCGGCCGCCAGCTTTTCATAGCGCGCGAGCGAAATGCGTCGCGCCGCTGTGTTCGGATGAATACCTGCTTCGAAAAGACTTTCACACGCGTAGATATTGCCGACCCCGACGACGATATCGCCGGCTAGCAGCACTTGTTTGATGGCTGCGCTGCGATTGCGCGTCTGTCTATGAAGAAGTACCGCGAGATTTTCCGAAGTCAGTGGCTCAACGCCCAAACGGCGCAGCAGGGTGTGCGACTCAATATCGCCTTCTGCTTGCGCATGCCAGAGTACCGCGCCGAAGCGGCGCGGATCAGTAAACCGCATGACTTGCGCGCCCAGCAGCAGATCGAAATGATCATGTTTTTGGGGCGGATGACCTTCTGGCAGCATGCGCAAGTGACCGGACATGCCCAGATGAATGATCAGCGTGCCGTGCGCGAAATGAATCAGGAGATATTTACCGCGCCGGCCCGTCGACATGACACGTTGGCCTTTAAGCAGCATGTCAAGGCCGACGGGAAAAGGCCAGCGCAAACCGCTGCGGCGCTGGACCACGCCGGTGATGTCACGGCCTTCGAGGAACGGTGCGATGCCGCGGCGGGTGACTTCGACTTCGGGTAATTCTGGCATCGGTGCTTATTGCCTTTTTGCGTACGACCTGCCTTTCTGGCAAGCCTTGCAGGTGATTGTTGAATACACGTTTTCGGGTCGACGCGGCGGTTCTTACTTTCGTCGTAAAATCAACGTCCCGCATCAAGCCCCGCGGACAACCCACAGGATCGTGTCTTGAAAAATTTTGCTGCCATTTTAACGCTCTCGGCAACGCTTGCTTCGGGCAGCGTCGCGCAAGCGGCACCCGAAACACCCACCAATGCTGATGGTTTGCCGCTGATCCAGCTGTCCGAGGATCTGATGCTCAAGTATCTGTCGGCCGAACTGGCATTCCAGCGGGGTCAGGCTGCCGGCGCGCACTTGGCGATGATGACACTTGCGCGTTCCAGTGGCGATCCGCGGTTGGCACGACGCGCGACCGAAATGGCGATTGCAGCGTCGAGCGCGACAGATGCACTCAAAGGCGCCAAGTTGTGGCGTGAGCTGGCCCCAGGCTCGGATGAGGCCTTTCAGGTTTTACTCAGCCTTCAACTCAACAACAACCGTCTGGATGAGGCCAAACAGGCACTGGCGCAGCAACTGGCAGCCAGCAAACCAGACCAGTTACCAGCGACGATAGGAACTGTACAGCGCAATCTTTCGCGCATGTCCGACAAGTCGAAAGCTGCCATTTTGCTGCGTGAACTACTGGAGCCTTATCGCGAGTCTGTCGATGCGCGTCTGGCGATTGCGCAATTTTCGATGGTGTCGGGGGATCGCGCCGGCGCCCTGCGCGAAGCACGCGAGGCTGTCACGAAATTTCCGAAATCCGAAGTCGCTGCACTGGTATTGGCCCAGATCGAGGACAAGGCAGAAGCAGCTCGCGTACTGAGCGAATTCCTGCAAAAAAACCCCAAAGCGCGAGAAGTGCGCCTTGCCTATGCGCGGATGTTCTACGAGCAGTCGAAAATCGCTGAGGCGAAAAAAGAATTCAAAGTTTTAATTGACCAGAAAAAAGACGATCAGACGGCACTGTTTGCGCTCGGTCTGCTGTCGGTACAAGCCAATGAACTTGCTGAGGCCGAAAAATATCTGTCTGCCTATATAAACACACTCGGTGGCAAGCCCGACCGGGAACGCGATGCGACACAGGCCTTGATGGTGCTGGCTCAGATCGCTGAAGATCGTAACGATCTTGCAGGAGCACTGAAATGGCTAGAAATGGCGGACACACTGACGCATCAAGGCTCGGTGACCGCGACACTCAAGCGTGCACAACTGCAGTCAAAAACCGGCAAGGTCGACGCTGGCCGTAAGCTTCTGGCAGAAGCTGACGTCGAGAGTGATGAGGATCGCGTCAGGCTAGTCATTGGCGATGCCCAGATTCTGCGTGACGCGGGTCGACTGCCCGAAGCCATCAAAGTGATCGAAGATGCGCTCGAGAGCCTACCGGACAACATTGATCTGCTGTACGAATACGCGATGCTGGTTGAGAAAAACCGCGAGTTCGATGCCATGGAAAAGGCGCTGCGCAGAATGATCCAGATTGCACCAAGTAATCCGCAATCCTATAATGCGCTCGGCTATTCTTTCGCGGAACGGAACATACGCCTGCCCGAAGCCTATGACCTGATCAAGGTCGCACTGACGCTCGCACCGGATGATGCCTTCATCATGGACAGCATGGGATGGGTTGAATTCCGCATGGGCCGGCTGGAAAAAGCCGAAGAGCTTCTGCGTCGCGCCTATGCACTGCGGCCTGATCCGGAAATTGCTGTCCATCTCGGTGAAGTCCTGTGGTTACTCGGTCGCGAAGACGAAGCAAAAAAACTCTGGCGCTTTGCTAACGGCAAGGATCCAAAGAATGAGTCTTTGAAGGGCACGCTGGAAAGATTCCGGGTGAAACTGTAATCATCTATCCGATGCGGCGACTCTTTCTTCTGTGTTGTGTGTGGCTTGCTGCTTGCACGACATTGCCCGAGGGCCCACTCAGCGAACGTAACTACCAAAAGGCGATCTCAGTGGGCGGTCGACTGTCGGTGCGTTACCAACAGGATGGCAAGCCACAATCCTTGCAAGGCAAATTTCGCTGGCAACAGCAAGGTGAGCAGACCGACATCACGCTGTATTCACCCTTGGGTCAGACAATTGCCACAATCGCGATTACACCGGGGCTGGCGGTGATGACGCAATCGGGCGGCGAAAAAAAACAAGCCCCTAATGTCAGTGCGCTGACGCAAGAAGTACTTGGTTGGCCGATGCCGGTGGATGGCCTGCGCTACTGGCTGCAAGGCTTTGTGCAAAACCTGGATGGCAAACTACAAACAGCCTCACCGGAGGGCACGCACAGTTTTCAGAGCGATGGCTGGCGCGTGCGCTATGTAAGTTGGCAGCGTAATGCGAGCATTGAATATCCGAAGCGTTTCGATATGGAGCGCACTACGGCTGAAGCCGGCGATATCGTTCTGCGGCTCGTGATCGATGAGTGGAACGACCGCTAGCAACATGAAGCATCTGCACGACTGCCGCGCGCCCGCCAAGCTCAACTTGTTTTTACATGTGGTCGGGCGGCGTGATGATGGCTATCACTTGCTGCAATCGGTTTTTCAGCTGATTGATCTGGCAGATGTGCTGCATTTTGATCTGCGCGACGACGAGGCTATTGTGCGCGTGACGGACGTGCCCAATGTGCCCGCCAGCGATGATCTGATCGTGCGTGCGGCCCAACTACTGGCCGACGCCGTGGCCCAGCACGGACGCAGGCCAGCAGGGGTGGACATCACCATCGAAAAACACATCCCCATGGGTGGGGGGCTGGGCGGCGGATCGTCAGATGCGGCCACGACCTTGATGGCGCTTAATCACCTTTGGCAAGCCGGCCTGACACGCAGCGAGCTGATGCGGCTGGGCTTGCAGCTCGGCGCCGATGTCCCGTTCTTCCTGCTGGGTGAAAATGCCTTCGTTGAGGGCATAGGTGAACAGCTCACGGCGGTGCCCACCCCACCCGCCTGGTTCGTGGTGATACACCCCGGTATTTCGGTGCCTACGCCCCTGATCTTCAGGGCACCCGAATTGACACGTAACACCAAAACGGTCAAAATGGCGGACTTTTCTGGGGGCCTATTGGGCTTCGGAAGGAACGATTTGCAAGCAGTAGCCGCCCGGGCTTTCCCTCCTGTTGCAGACGCCGTCGAATGGCTGTCCGGCTTTGGTGAGGCCCGCATGACCGGCTCCGGTGCCTGTGTTTTTGCAGCCTTCGCTTCGGAAACAGAGGCAAATGCCGTGCTTCAGAGGGTACCCGCCGCTTGGCGAGGCTGGAAAGCACGTACGTTGGCGGCACACCCGATGGTTGATCTGCTGCAGTCGTAATCAAGAATTCGTCCAGGCGCATGATCGCCGGACTCTAGGTTGTGTAGGGGAATCGCCAAGTTGGTTAAGGCACTGGATTTTGATTCCAGCATTCCAAGGTTCGAATCCTTGTTCCCCTGCCATTTTATTTGTCTGCCGCTGGGGATTGATCCGGCTGGCGGGCTTGCATAAGCCACCCAATTCGACGAAGCCGCCCATACCGGAAGCAGCGCCCGGTCGTGGCGGCTTTTCAAACTATTAACAGACTGTAGTCAGGGATCCCATGTCGCAAGAGAACCTGATGGTTTTTACCGGAAACGCCAATCCGGCGCTCGCCGATGGCGTAGCACTGCAACTCGGCATTGCTCTGGGCAAGGCAGTGGTTTCCCGGTTCTCTGACGGCGAGATCGTCGTCGAGATCAACGAGAACGTTCGCGGCAAGGACGTCTACGTACTGCAATCGACCTGCGCACCGACCAACGATCATTTGATGGAAATCATGCTGATGGTTGATGCGCTCAAACGCTCGTCGGCTGGCCGGATTACCGCTGTACTGCCGTATTACGGTTATTCGCGGCAAGATCGCCGTCCGCGTTCTGCGCGCGTTGCGATTTCGGCCAAAGTGGTGGCGAATATGCTGCAGGAAGCGGGCGTAGACCGCGTGCTGATCATGGATCTGCATGCGGATCAGATTCAGGGATTTTTCGATATCCCGGTCGATAACATTTACGCTTCACCTATCCTACTGTCTGATTTAGTGGAAAAGCATTACGACGACTTGCTGGTGGTCTCGCCTGATGTCGGCGGCGTGGTTCGCGCAAGAGCACTGGCCAAGCGTCTCAATTGCGATCTGGCGATTATTGATAAGCGTCGGCCGAAAGCCAATGTCTCAGAAGTGATGAACATCATTGGTGAAGTCGATGGACGCAATTGCGTGATCATGGATGACATGGTCGATACCGCCGGCACACTGACCAAGGCAGCAGAAGTATTGAAGGAGCGCGGTGCAAAGAAAGTCATTGCCTATTGCACGCACGCGGTACTGTCAGGTCCGGCGATTGAGCGAATTGCAAAATCGCCGCTGGATGAATTGGTCGTCACTGACACGATACCTTTGAGCGATGAGGCAAAAGCGTGCGAGAAAATCCGCCAACTCTCATGCGCCGCATTGCTGGCTGAAACTATCCGCCGCATCAGCAAGGGCGATTCGGTGATGTCGTTGTTTGCCGAGGATGAGGCAGCCGGCTAGATTTAGTTTGGGCAGACATTGGTGTCTGTCTTTTTCCGGTCCCCTGGTCGCGGGGGACTTCACATAAAGGGCGATTAGCCCGTAACAGGAGTTCACATGAAAGTTGTCGCATTTCCACGCACTGAGCAGGGGTCCGGAGCGAGCCGCCGCCTGCGCAGAGCTGGCCATACCCCTGGCATTATCTATGGCGGCACAGCTGCCCCGGTCAACGTTGCGCTTGACCACAATGCGCTGTTCCACGCATTGAAAAAAGAAGCCTTTCACTCGTCGATTCTCGACCTGGAAGTCGATGGCAAATCCGAGAAAGTGCTGCTGCGTGATTTCCAGATGCACGCCTTTAAACCGCTGGTATTGCATGCTGATTTTCAGCGCGTGGACCCGAATCAGAAAATCCACATGAAGGTGCCACTGCACTTCATCAACGCCGAGATCTCACCCGCCATCAAACTCTCGGGCGGCATCATCAGCCACGTCATGAACGAGCTCGATATCAGCTGCTTGCCGAAAGATCTCCCGGCATTCGTGGAAGTTGATCTGTCCAACATGCAGGTGAACTCCTCGTTCCACGTCGCAGATCTGAAACTGCCTGCAGGCGTGGTAGCCGTGCACGCAAAAGATAACCCCACCATCGCAACCGCGACAGTGCCGGGTGGCGGCAAGTCCGATGAACCAGCTGCTCCTGCTGCTGCAGAAGAAAAGAAGTAATCTTCTGAGCCATCAGGTAAAAAAGCCCGTCCGTGCGACGGGCTTTTTTTCGACTGGCACGACGACCACGTAGAGTTTCGCGGCTTGTCGGATAATCGCTTAGCACCCCACTCAATCAATACCCACATGTCCATACGTCTGATCGTCGGGCTGGGCAACCCCGGCGCTGAATACGAAGCCACCCGTCATAACGCCGGGTTTTGGCTGGTCGACCGCTTGGCGTCCGGCCAAATGCGGCGTGAGACGCGTTTTAATGCGCTTGCAGCGAAAATCCGCATGGCAGGTGAGGAAGTCTGGTTGCTGGAGCCGCAGACATTCATGAACCGCTCAGGGCAATCTGTTGGTGCGCTGGCGCGCTTTTACAAGATTGCGCCTGAAGCCGTTCTAGTCGTCCATGACGAACTGGATTTACCCCCCGGTAGCGCAAAGATTAAAAAAGGGGGCTCATCCGGCGGGCATAACGGACTCAAAGACATCACCGCCGCACTCGGCACACAAGATTACTGGCGCCTGCGCCTGGGTATCGGTCACCCGCGCGAATTGCAACTGCAACAGCCCGTCGTCGACTTCGTGCTGCATCGCCCGCGCAAGGAAGAACAATCGCTCATCGATGACAGCATCGACCGAAGTCTGTCTGTGATTCCCCTGCTCTGCGAGGGCCGGTTCGAGCAGGCGATGATGGAACTACATACCGATAAAAAGCCGGCATCCGGCGCTTGAATCTCGCTCCTCAGTATTCGCTTGGTAGTTACCAGTCGTTCGAATAATCGACTTGATGCTCACCCTTTACAGCACCGATTAAAAACCGCTGGAAACTTTCGAACGCAAAAACGGTCCGCTGACATTTGATTTTCCTGCCTGCTGTAATGCATGGCTGCGCCAGTTCGGCATCCATCGCGGATTTTTTCGACATCTCCCTAATTCAGATCAATGGCATTCCGCCGCTGCAATGAAACAATAGCTTCAACGCCACGGTATTTAGCGTTTACGGTTCGGATACTCCGGTAGTCGCCCCGCACATTAATGGGGGAAACAGGCCAAGAATGTTTCTTTGGATAAAAGGAATTAACGAATATCCATAAAAATCAGCCACTTGGATTATTTTTACAAAAAAGGCAATTATTAATACTTTTTTGATAATAGCTCACCTATAATGCGCGCACTGGCCACAACGATTTCCGATGCGTTGTGTGTTGAATGAAACTTCACTTGATGGGGATTGAAATGACGAGCTACAAGGAACTGAAGGGTCAAATTGAGAAACTGCAAAAGGAAGCTGAACTAGCCAGAAAAAATGAGCTGACTAATGCGATTGCAGATATTCACGCCAAAATGAAGGAATACAACCTCTCACCCGAGGATTTGGGACTTGGCGGCAAGAGAAAACCGATGAAAATGGTCCGTCGCCCCGTAGCACCCAAATATCGCAATAACGTCACCGGCGAAACCTGGAGCGGACGCGGAAAGCCACCAAAATGGATGGCGGGCCGTGACAAAGCCCAATTCCGCATTCAGAGTGCGTGAAACTCTGAACTCAGGTTCAGCATCTAGCCGCCTTAGAGCGGCTTTTTTACGTCTGGCAGTAACGGCGCCACTGCCGCGCGAAGCAGGATACGCACATCCGTCAGCAAACTCTGGCTCTCGATATAGCGCTTAGCGTACTCAAGCCGAATGGGTAGCACCTTCTCGACATAAGTCTCCTCCAGCGCCTCGCCTTCGAGACTGGCCAGTAGTTTTTGCTCATCGCGAAATTCAATCGAAGCCAAATCGACCAATCCAGGTTTGACCGACAAAACGAGTTTTCGCATCGCCGTTGGATAGCAACCCACGTAACGCGGTAATTCAGCGCGCGGCCCGACCATGGACAAATCCCCGCGCAACACTGTGAGCAGCAAGGGCCAGCGGCCAATACCGAGTCTACGCAGTAGTGCGCCGATACGGGTGACCTCCTCACCCTGACAGCCGGCGACGGTCTCCATCGCGTCCGGCTCGGCGTTCGCAGTGCGGAATTCCCAGACCTTGACCATTCGGCCATTGCGACCGACCCGGTGCGAGCGCGTCATGATGGGGCCCGGCGAATCCAGACGAATCAGCACCGCAATCAGCAAAGCCAGTGGCAAAGCCATTAACGACAGCGCGAGCGCAACAACAACATCAACAACGCGTTTCATTCGAATCCTTTCACAGCGGGCTTTTAATATGTAGCCGGGCGCAGTGTAAACAATTTTTCCGATGTCCCGGCTACAGTCTCTTCGGTGGCCGGCTTGGTTACAATAGCGCCTTTCGCACTGTGCTTTGTTCGAGCCCTTCGTATTGTCCGAACCAGCACCCGCTCCGCGCCATCCCAACGTTTCAGGATCTTTTCCATGAGTCTCAAATGCGGCATCGTTGGTCTGCCCAACGTCGGTAAGTCCACGCTTTTCAATGCACTGACCAAGGCTGGTATCCCGGCTGAAAATTATCCCTTCTGCACCATCGAGCCCAATGTCGGTGTCGTCGAGGTCCCCGATCCGCGGCTGGCGCAGTTAGCCGAGATCGTCAAACCGGAACGCATACTGGCAGCCACGGTCGAATTCGTCGATATCGCGGGACTGGTGGCTGGCGCTTCCAAAGGCGAAGGTCTGGGTAATCAATTCCTCGCGCACATTCGCGAAACCGATGCCATCGTCAACGTCGTGCGCTGTTTTGAAGATGCCAACGTAATCCACGTGGCCGGCAAGGTC
>CANKWG010000055.1 GCA_947487325.1 Oxalobacteraceae bacterium
GAAGATCGGTAACCAATGCTCGATTTCGAGCGCCTTGGTCTTGATCTGGTTTTCCCAGTAGCCGCCTTTCCACGAAATGCCAACAACCGGTCTGCCCTTGGCCATCTGGCGTAACTTGGCATGGTATTTGTGGTAGCGATCTCCATCGACCTGGATGAAGTTCTTGCGCTTGCTCGTGAAACTTTCCATGTCAGGCCGGTAGCGCGGCAGTACGCTGCCTAGCGGGATGAAGCCATTCTTGGGAAGGTGGGAGTCGCTCCAGGATTCGAGGATGCCTGGGGTGACGATAGACACATTTGGGAACGAACGCTTCATGATGCTGCTCATTCGTGCTTCGCAGGCGAACATCACTTTGCCGAATTCTGCAACGGCCTCATCCATCGCGCTCAGGAAAAGAATCTGGTCACCGATACCTTGTTCGGCACAGACCAGCGTCCATTTGTCGCGGTCGATCTTATCGAGCTTGTCAGCACGCTTTGCCTGTCGGATCACGGTGGGCAAGTTGCGTCCCATCGTGCCAATTTCTTTGTGGAAGCCAAGGTCCCAGTATTCCCAGCCACGTTTGAAGTCGCGGGCGCGCAGCAGATGCAGCGCCATATTCCACTTCAGCGCGGTATCGGCGCTGCCTTTTTTCTGGATGGATGTTGAGATCGCGTGATCGTAGATCTTGATGCCGGCGAGCGAATCATGCTCGGCAACGATATCTGCCTGAATTCGAAGGATGGTCGGATCGTTTGGAAAATCCTTCTCGACCTCGTCAAGATAGAGGAAGGCTTCCATTTTTTTACCAGCGCCTTTCAGTCCCGATGCCTTGGCTATGCGCAGCTGTTTGTTCTTTGGGTCGGTAGCGAGATATTGATCGCAGATTTCGACGACCTTGTTGCAGTCCTGAATGTCGAGAAGGCAGTTGATGTAGACAATGCCATTCTTCCTGTCTTCAGGTTCATCCTCGAACACTTTTTTCGCATGAACAATGGCCAGACGGTGCTTGCCCATCTGCAGGTAGAGGGCAGCCAGGGTCATGAAGGCTTCCTTGCCGCAATCCGGCAGCCGGGTTGCCTGCAACAGTAATTGTTCAGCTTCGTTATGCTTACCTTGCAGTGCTTGAATGGCAGCCTGCGTATTCAGACGCTCCCATTCCGTCATTGACGGATTAGAGGTGAGGATTTTTTTTAATTTTGCAATCTGCGTCTCGGTGTTGGCCACAGGCTTTTTCGTACCGGCGAAGGTAGCCGAGTGCCGGGCCGGCAGCTTTACTGCACCGGTGAATTTGCGTTTCGAACCGTTAGGTGAGCTCATGATCGCTGCCATATTAACGCCTTTTTGGTCGGGTAAGCACCCAGAAGCCTGAACCATCCGACAGGGTCTGAAGCTGTTGGATTTCAAAATAATCGGTGAGGCGCTTGAGCCACCACGAACTCGGTTCCTGAATCAAGTGAGCATTGCGGCCATCAGTCAGCACTTTGATCGCCGGACCGGTATGGACCGAGAAGAATCCGAATTTTTTCGTGATTTTCCCAAGATCCTGGAGAACATTCTCAAGCAGTTCGGGCTCGATGTGCTCAAGCACGTCGATGCAGCAGACTAGCTCGGCCTCATGGGGCTCACCATATTCCGGAAATGCCGGGTCGTATGGGTAGTAGGTGAAGTCACTGACATTCATCTCGTTGAGGCCGCGAAGCAAGTTCTGTTTACCTGCACCGTAGTCGGCTACTGTGGCGATGCGCAGCCCCTGAATCATTTTTCCAACCAGCGGAGCGAACTTAAGGCTCGCGACACCATAGCCGGGATTTTTGTGCAGCTCTTGCTGCATACGGCGATATTCTTCACTAATTACGGCTTCGTTATTCATGATTATTCCTGGCTATTGGCGCGTGTTAGACCATGCGCACGTTGTTGATCAGTAGGCGACGGCTGACGTTCTCGTCTTTGACTTCTTCGACGCCGTGGAACGATTTTCCGGTACGAACGAACATCATCAGGCGGTTCGGCAAAAATTCAACGGTCTTTTGTTTGTTGAAATACTCGAACTTGTAATGGGGTCCGCCAGGGCAGGTAAACGTCGGATCCTGATGAGTGTAAATCGAGGTGCCGAGGTGTTTTTGCGTGTCGTCCGACGGCAGGTAAAACAGGAAGGAAATCAACCGGTGCGGAGCATCCGTATGCGGGCCAATTTCGTAGCGCGTCTGGTCATTGACGATCAGAGCATCGCTGCGGATATCGATTGAGCGTTTGGCGTCACTCTTTTTTGACAGCAGATTGGAACACCAAGGCTTAAATTTGTCGACGATAGAAGACAAGAACGTCTCGGAATACATCCAAGAGGCCATGTCACGCCAGAAGGCCTGCTGCTCCGGATTCAATTTTGAAAAATGTTCTTCTGTGAAGAGCGTCACGAGTCGCTGCTCATAAGAGCCCGGCGTTACACGGCCCGTGTCACCCAGCGGTATCATCTGTTCCGCGTGAGGGAATAGGGTCAATATCTTTTGATAGTAATCTTCAGGAAAAATGTTATCGATCACCACGTACGGGTACGGATCGGTCGTCACCGGCGTTGCGGAAACCTTGTCTAGGATATGCTGGAGAACAGATTCTGCTTCAGAGCCCGGTTCGGGTGAACGAGCGCACTCCAGGTCACTGGGAGCGATAGAAAGTCGGTCAGATAAGCGGTCGAATACGTACTCCGCGCAGCCTTCGAAGGAGCCGGAGGTGCGGGCAACCTTGTCGACCTGCTGTTGGTCAAAATAAAAACCCAGCTCAGCCATTTGGCGGATCAATGCCTGGTGCTCGTCAAGTGCGGGATTAATCTCAATGCAAAGCGAACGGACTTTGGGGTTGGCGAGAGTTTTCAGCGCTCCCCCGATGACTTTGTGTTCGAAGCCGTCGACATCGATCTTGATGTGGGTTGGTACTTCGATAGCACCATGTTCAATTGCTTGGTCGATGGTGTAGCTCAGGCAGCCTTGTGCGAGGGGTGATTTGCGTGGTTTTAGGTCGAATCCAACTTCGGCACCGAATGAGTGGCAAGACGATCCACCGTCCCAAGCAAAATCAGACAGATACAGAGTGCTAATGCTGACGCAATCACTGAGCGCTGCGCAAAACGGAATAACTCGCCCGTTGATTTTGTTGAGTACAATATTTTTTACTAATAGCGCGAAGTTCTGTGATTCCGGCTCGAATGCATAGACTTTCGCGCCGCGTTGGCGAGCAGCATAAACCGTGTACATGCCAACATTAGCGCCGACATCCAGCAGCACGTCGTCAGGTTTGAGACGATCGAGCCATTCGATCGTTGCTGGCTCTTTGGTAAAGAGCGTCTGCACACGCCACATGGCAATCTGATTCGGAGTGGTGTAGAACAACTTGCTGCTGCCATCGCGGCTCACGTTGGCGATGGGTCTTAGTTTTTCGTACTGCTGGATAGTCATGGTCATGACGATAGGCTCACAGGGTAAATTGGCGTTAATGAAAATCAGGCGATGAATTCGAGCGCATGTTCACGCAGGTATTCTTCGTATTCGTTTATCCACAGGTCTGCGAAGTCGCATTTTTTCTTGTGGTCGAACCAGGGACCACCAAGGGTGTAGTGGATGGCCTTGATTTTGTCGTAGGCTGGTGGGTACCAGCCTTCGAGGTAATTCCAGCCTTTGTCGAGTTCGCCAATTTCGTTTTCATTGAGCCACTTAAATTGATGCAGGAATGAGGGTTCGGCCGTATTCACGACGTCGGGGGTCAAAGCTCGTATTGCCGGGTGAGAGCAGTTGAATACGATGAAAGACGACCAATTCTTTTTCGGATAAAGGTGTTGTACGCAGCCGTCCATCTTGACCGCTTCTTTAGGCTGATAGTCATGCTTGACGACCGAGATCGCTTTCGTTGGATCGATTGTGGCGAGTACCTCGCGAACATCGGTCAAGAAAAGGAAGTCGCAATCGACGAAGACCGCGAAGCCTTCCTTGCCCGCCAAGTGCGGGGTCAAAAAGCGGGTCAAGCTGAATTCGGTGGCGGCTTTCTGGTCAGTTGGCCGATGATAGAGGTCTTTTTCACGCAACTCTGCCTGGATTAGGGGTTGTACGCTGACCTCGTCGGCATCCGTGCGGGCCATGATCGAGTGGCGGCAAACTTCCCAAGCGATATCTTCACGAGGATCCCAGCCTACGAATACTTGCAGCTTCATAATTAGCTCCTTCACATAGAGACATGTGCCGTTGAGCAAATTTTGTGCCACCGTCGGTAAAACGTCAGGGAATATGGGATTTCGATGGCGGGAGCGAATTTTTGCCGCTTGGCGGCAAAGGGGCGGTGAAGCTTTGCCGGTATTGCCGCAATCCTGCCGGTCAGTGGCTTGGAACCTCTACAGAACGCCGCCAGCATCCTTCGGCGACCTTGCCGTGCTACCTGTGCTGCCTGCGGCGGACCGCATGGTCAGTGATCGCGCCGAGTTTACAACGTCCACACTAATAGTGGCTCTTACGTTTCAGTGATTTTCAAAATCATTGCCTATGTTTGCGCGTTCTTCCCGCGTACATCTGATATGCCCCAACATGTTTTGCTCCTTACTAAGTGCGGAATGCAGGTCTGGTAAAGCGGATCGCAGCACCGGATGATCTGGCATTGGTTTTGCTTAATGGCTCCCGTGCAAGTGTTCAGGCCAGACAACATGGCCCTGGCATTTTGAAGTAACCCCGATCATTCAGGAGCTATACATGTCTACTCTCGCAAAGCAGTTGATCAACAAAGATTTCAGCGGTCACTCGGTCAATCCGCTGGAAGTCTCCCGCTTTACCCCCGCCGATATTCGCGTAGCAATTCAGGCGCTCATGGGTGAGGAGCGAATTGATCTGGCTTACGCACTTGGCGATGCCGGTCTGGCGCTTTATCCGGACAGCGAGGACATGTTAGCCGTTACCAGTCTGTTGGCAGTGATGGCTCAGGACTGGCCTCAGGCGGTTGACCTACTTCGTCAGTTAATGGAGATGCAACAAGGGCATGCCACGGTGTTTACACACGCCATGCTGATCCGCTCATTGCGCTGCAATCTCGAATACGCCGCCGGCTTTGAAGCGGCTCGTGATGCGCTCGCTTTGTTCCCGGATCATCCGGAGCTGCTTAAGGAATATCAGGAGTTGTCAGGGGCGATGGGCTTGTCCGCCGTGTAGTTCATTGGGGCTGCGGTCGGAAGCGGCAATAGGGCGGCAAGGTTCTGCCGAATTCTCGACAAAGATTGCCGCCGAAGTTGATGTGAATTCTGTCAAGAGACAGAACTGGAACAAAGAATTCAATAAAATCAATAGCTTATTTGTTGGCATATAATTTGCTTGTTTTGTGCAAACGGGGAATGGACCCCGTAAATCAGCCGAGCGCAAATAATTTTGCGCGAAGGAGAATTTGAGCATGGCAGTCATCAATACAAACATTAAAGCGTTATTCAGCCAGACGGCGCTGAAATCAACCGAACGGTCGCAGGCGACTGCAATGCAGCAGCTGTCAACCGGTAAGCGCATCAATTCCGCCAAGGATGATGCGGCTGGCCTCGCGATCTCGACGCGCATGACCCAGCAAATCCGCAGCTTGGACCAGGCGGTGCGGAATGCCGGGGATGCTATCTCGCTGATTCAGACTGCAGAGGGAGCGACCAACTCCATCACTGACATGATGCAGCGCATGCGCGAACTAGCGATCCAGGCAATCAACGACACCAATGAAAACGAGCAGCGCAGTTACTTGGACCTAGAGTTCCAGCAGCTTAAGCAGGAAATCGTTCGTATTGCTGACATGACTGAGTGGAATGGCTTCCCGGTTCTGAATGGCACGGCGGGCATTCCGCAAGGGCCGCAACCGGTGTTCAAGATTGCGTCGTCGGGCGAGCTGAGTACATCAATCAATTACAGCCCGGTGACAGATTCAACTAGCGAGGATATCGAGCAGCAGAAGATCTCATTCTCAGCAGTGCAGCCGGCGCAGCAGTTGTTAGCGTTTGGTCCAGCCAGCGCGGCAGCAGTCAGCGGTACTTTTACATTAAAGACTTTCGATTCATCGGGCGCAACGACCGTCGAGACCACGGTCATGATTCCGTCGGCTTCTGCAAGTGCGGTCGATGTTGGCTCCGCGGTCGCAGCTGCCCTGAATATTGATTTCGCATCGGCAAATGTCACTCGTCAGGCTGTTGATAACAAAGATGGCACGGTCACGATCATCTATACCGACTCTGATGGCGAAGCGGCACCGGCCACCTTCACCGACAGTGGAGCATCGGCGACAGGTGTGTTCTTCACCGCTGGTCCTGTCACTGGTTCCGGAAAAATCTACGTTGGCGGCGTGACCGTCGATATCACCGCCGGCATGAGCAAGGCCGATGTTGGCTCTGCTGCGGCTGTTGCGCTGGCGGCTGCTACCGCATTTTCGACCGCCATCATTAAAGATAATGGTGATGGATCGGTGACGGTTACCTTTGACGAGTCCGATGGCGATGTCGAGTTAATCGACTTCAGTGCTGGATTGTCAGGCACGCTTCCAGCAAGACAGGTGATCGAATTTGGCGCTGCGTCCGCTTCGGGTTCCTTAACCCTCACGACGTATGGTGCAACTTCAAGCACGACGCTAGCCACTACCTTCACAGCAGCGGCATCAGCAACGGCTATCGATATCGGTTCAGCCGCCGCCGCCGCGCTGAATGCCGATTTTGCATCGGCCAGTATTGCCCGTATAGCGATTGATAACAAAGACGGCACCGTTACGATTATCTATGATGACGAAGATGGTGACCCGACCTCTGCCGTAGTCAGCGCGTCGGCAACGGATGCTATCTGGTCGGTTGGTTCCGCGACCGGCTATACCGAGGTGTTCGTCGATATGACGGGTTCGGCCGAGACGATGGCGATCGCTGATACCCAATTTGATTTTGCCAATGACGGCAGGTTCCTGAAGGCGGGTAATCTCTCGTTTGAAATTAATCCGACACCGCTGAAGCAGGAAATGCTGGTCATGGGACCGGTTGCCTCGGCTGGTACTGTGGTCGTTGGTGGCGTCACCGCCACGTTCACCTCGGCGATGACTGCGGTCTCCGCTGCTGCCGTGGTGCGATCAGCGCTGTTGGCAGATCCAGAGTGGAATTTCTCTGCATCCGGCCGGTTGATCGTTGACAATGATGACGGCACGCTGTCGATTACTTATTCGCAAGAAGACGCTGATGCAGCCGATTTGACACTCACGTCCTCAACCGCCGCAGCCGTGGTGGCATCGGTGGTACCGGTGCAGGAATACGGCTCGATCACCGCCAAGTTCAATGTGGAGTTCGGCGAGCCCGTGACCATGACGGGTAAGGTTGATTTCTCTGCTGGCACCATTCTGTTTGCGACCCAGCCTGTGGCTCAGGTCGATACTATTGAGATTTCCGGCGATCACACGGCGGGCGATGTCATCACGATTAAATTAGGCGCTTACGAATACGACTACAATGTGTCGACTGCAGATGCTTCGCTGTCAACTTCGGCCTTGTCTGTGACGATCGTTAAAGACATGTTGGATGATGTCGAGATCGGTAAAGTTGTTGACGTCGCTTTGAACCGCGATGGAGACATTACCCTGACTTCCAAAGAGGCAGGCACGGGTTTTGTCGCTTCTGCAGTGGTAAGCCGCGCTAGCGGTAGTAGCGCTGATCTATCCACCACAACGACAACGGCTAACGTCGATGCCGGTGACAATGCCACCGTGATTTCGGATGACCTGACCATGTCGCTGCTGGATGCCCATGGTGATAACGCAAACATTACCTATCGGGCACCGAGTGCGGTTGTCGAGATTGGTCGCAGTTTCCAGTCATTGAAGGCGCTACGCACCAGCGATCTGATTATCAACGGCAAGACCGTGAGTGTTTCGCTGCCCGAGTACGATAAGTTTTCGACTTCCAATGCGGCCTCGAGCGCACTGGCCAAGGCAGAGGCGATCAACAAGATCAGTGATCTGACCGGCGTCAAGGCCGTGGTCAAGGAAAACGTTTTCACAGGTAGCCGTATGGTGCCTGGCGAATCGGTTACCGGCACGATCAGTATCAATGGCTACACCTCGCCGGTGATTACGACAGTTCAGAACAACCCACGGGAGACCCGTTCTAATATCGTCGAGGCAATTAATCGTATGACCGCCAAGACCGGGGTCGTGGCGATCAATACGAATGACGATCTGAAGGGCGTCGAGTTGCGCGCAGCAGATGGCCGCAACATCGAGGTCTTCTTTAACACCAATTCGACAGACCAATTGTTTGCGGACGGTACAGGCCTCAAGCAGGGCTTGCAGGCCAGCGTATTCGCTCTGGAGTCCAAGCTCGAGACCGCCATCAAGGTAGAGACCAGTTCGACGGGCGACATTACGCGCTCGGGATTGACGATGGGCAATTACGTCGACAATGAAACGGTGCTTGTCATCGATGATCGACTCGCAGTCAATCCGCCGGTGGCTCAGGTGAATGAAGTGGCGTTGTCAGGTACGATTGGTACCGATGAGACCTTCAGTATCACCATTAATGGCCGTACCAAGAGCTTCAAGACCACAGCGTCGAATAATTCGTTTGAGGATGTTCGTTCCTCCTTGATCGCGAACATTAATGCGGATCCGAAGCTGGGTGTCACTGCGACTGCCAGCAATGGCGATAACCTGAAATCGATCTTCCTCACCGCCAGAAATCCTGGCGTGGAATTCACGATTTCGGTCTCGACTGACTCTGATGACGCCTATATGGATCAGTCTACGGTGGTCGAAAATGCCGCCGCAGCTGTGAAGAAACTCAATACCGGTGACCTAGTCATTAATGGTGTTGCCATACCGGCTTCAGATTTTTACGATGACCTGCGTTCGGTGGAAGGCGCTTTGTCCAGCCAACGCAACTCCAGCGCTATTGCGATTGCCGCTGCAATCAACAGCCAGTTCGAAAAAACCGGCGTCAAAGCAGAGTACGACAATGCCGTAATCAAAGGATCGAACACGGTCACTGGACTTCCGGGTGTGTTCCCTGAAACAGGCGAGCAGTCTCTGTTCATCAACGGCATCAAGGTCAAGATAATGCTGACCGAGGACGAGCCGTTGGATGTCCGCCGCCAGAAAGTTGTGAGTGCGATTAACCTTCAGACGTATACCCACGGGGTCGTCGCATCCAATAACAGTAGCGGCGTGACGCTGACGTCATCCGATGGCCGCAATGTGTCTGCATGGTTCGATGCGGATGTTCCAGGTCTCTCAGCAGCCAGCTTTGGCTTGGACGCCGGTGAAGCCACGCTGCAAGAAACTTCGATCACGATCGGTGGCACGGTTGACACCACGAATGACAAGGCATCGGTCACGATCAATGGCATGACGATCACATCGGATGCGGCCACCACAGGTTCGCAATCTGATTTGGCAGCCAAGCTGTTCCAGGCGATCCAAGACAAGATCACCAGCGGCCTGTTGACCAACATCACGGTCACTCGTGATGAAGTCAACAGCCCAGAAAAAATTACTGTTACGTCGACGGTTGCAGGGACGGGGTTCCAGCTTTCTGGTGCCGCTGCCACTGATGCTGATGTCACCGTGGCGATTGCCTCGGTGACTGCAAACAGCGAAGGCAACAATATCGTAACGGCTATCCGCGGCGGCGATACTCGTTCGACTGCTGCAAAGACGGTTTATAGTTCGCTTAAACTGGTCTCCGAAAAGCAATTCACGGTTGAGCCGGGTGACAACGGTTATGGAGCTAACTCGAATTTCGATGAATTGGGCTTCAAGGTGGGTACCTTCGGCGGCCGTTCGGGAGTCGAAATGTCGCCGCCGCGAGTCGGTCGCCTGACTTTCCAGGTCGGAGCCAAATCGGGTCAGGAAATCCATATCGATCTGGCTGACTTCGGCAAGGGTGGCCCGATCACAAGTGGTATCACGGGTGACGTCGATACCGATCTTAATAAAATGGTTAACCGCATTAATACTCGAGAGGGCGCTCAGGCAGTTCTACAAAAGCTCGATATCGCGATGGACAAGATCAATGGCACACGCGCGGTGATGGGTGCTGTGATGAATCGTCTGCAGTATGCGATGGATAACTTGTCCAATGTGTCGACGAACTCGTCTGCGTCGCGTAGTCAGATCGAAGACGCCGACTACGCCAAGGCAAGCACCGATCTGGCGAAGGCCCAGATCATGCAGCAGGCTGGAACAGCCGTACTGGCGCAGGCGAACATGAGCCAACAGTCGGTCCTGAAGTTACTGAACGGTTAAGCTGACTTTCCGGGGCAACTTTAAGGGAGAGTTACATCGTCGGATATGACAAAATAGGCACAAAGTATTTTGTCTGACGAGGATGACATGAACGAGCCAGGCAGGGTGGCGGTCTATCGCCTGCTGCGGATTGCGCTTATCGTACTGGTGCTGCTACTGGTGGCTATAGTGCTCCACCCTGAGCGCTTTCTGCCACCGGACATGACGCTGGGTGAGTTTTTTCAGGCTTTGCTCGGTGTCTTGATGTTGGCGGGGGTTCTCGCGGCCGTGACTTTTCGCGCCTGGAATGACTATCAGAACAAACGACGTAACAAGAAATGAATACTCCGAAGCTCACCGAACAGGAAGAGGCGCCTAACTGCTGGCAGTGCCGTCACTTCGCCGTGAGCTGGGATCCCAAGATGCCTTACTCTTGCCGGCTGATGGGATTCAAAAGCCGCATTCTTCCGGCTATCGAAGTACTGCGCATTGATGGCCTTCGCTGTCAGGGTTTCATGCGCAAACCTGCAGCCGCCACTGGCTGCAGCGAATCTCCCACACCGACGACCGTACGCAAGCTCGCATGAGAGCGATCGCCAGATTATCTACCTTGCTGTTGCTGCTGATCTGCAGTGCTGCACAGGCAGATATAGGCGTTGCAATGAAAGCTATCGAGCGCGGCCACTACGCAACTGCTGAACGCGCATTGCGCAAAGCGGCCGGCAAGGGCGATACTCGTGCGCAGAATAATCTGGGTTATCTATACGAGCACGGACTTGGCGTCGTGCAGAGTTATTCAGATGCCTACAACTGGTACAACCGCGCCGCGGAAGCGGGCTTGCCGGAGGCGCAGTACAACCTTGGTACCCTGTATCACCACGGTCGAGGCATCTCGCGCAATCATGATGTCGCGTATAAATGGTTTTCTTCAGCAGCGACTGCCGGCTATACCGAGGCCGAGTACATGTTGGGCGAATCCTATCGCTCAGGTTTGGGCGTGAAGAAAGACGGTGCTGTTGCGCTTTCCTGGTATTTGAAATCCGCTCGTAAAGGTCATCCAGCCGCGCAGCTTATGGCCGCGTCTGTCTATTTGTCGGGCGAGGGCTGGCGAAAGGAGCCTGCTAAAGCGTTGGTTTGGGCTGAGATCGCTCGGTTCAATGGCGAACCTCAGGCTACGGCACTACTCGATAAAGCCAGCAAGGGTTTGGGACAAGAAAAAAAATCTGAGGCCATGGAGCTGGCTGCACTTTGTTTGCGAAGTGCTTATCAGGATTGTCCGGAGTGAATTGGCGTCGCAGTGACTTGCTACTGGCTAGCCGAACAATGAGGATAGCTC
>CANKWG010000056.1 GCA_947487325.1 Oxalobacteraceae bacterium
CAATGTCGGTGTCGTCGAGGTCCCCGATCCGCGGCTGGCGCAGTTAGCCGAGATCGTCAAACCGGAACGCATACTGGCAGCCACGGTCGAATTCGTCGATATCGCGGGACTGGTAGCTGGCGCTTCCAAAGGCGAAGGTCTGGGTAATCAATTCCTCGCGCACATTCGCGAAACCGATGCCATCGTCAACGTCGTGCGCTGTTTTGAAGATGCCAACGTAATCCACGTGGCCGGCAAGGTCAGCCCGCTGGATGATATTGCCGTGATTCAGACCGAACTCGCACTGGCTGATCTGACCACCGTTGAAAAAACGGTGCATCGCGAAACCAAAAAAGCGCGCTCCGGCGACAAAGACGCCACTGCGCTGGTGGCGCTACTGGAAAAAGTACTAGTCCATCTCAATGATGCCAAACCAGTGCGCGCAATGGGTCTGGACAAGGAGCAAATGGAATTACTCAAGCCGCTTTGCCTGATCACTGCCAAACCAGCGATGTATGTCGCCAATGTGTCGGATACGGGCTTCAGCAATAATCCGCTACTGGATCAGTTAACCGAATACGCCAACAGTCAGCACGCGCCCATCGTCGCGATTTGCGCTGCCCTCGAAGCCGAGATTGCCGATCTGGATGATGAAGACAAGGGCGCCTTCCTGGCCGACATGGGTATGGAAGAGCCCGGCTTGAATCGCCTCATCCGCGCCGCTTTCGGACTACTTGGTTTGCAGACTTATTTCACCGCCGGTGTCAAAGAAGTGCGCGCTTGGACTATTCACAAAGGTGACAGCGCACCCCAGGCTGCAGGTGTGATTCACACCGACTTTGAACGCGGCTTCATCCGTGCGCAAACGATCGCCTTTGATGACTACCTCACGCACAAAGGCGAACAAGGCGCCAAAGAAGCCGGCAAGATGCGCGCCGAGGGCAAGGAATACATCGTCAAGGATGGGGATGTGCTGAACTTCCTGTTCAACGTCTGAAGTACCGCAACCTTACCAAGCCTGAAGTCTGCGCAGAGGATGGCGTCGATCCACGCAAACTCAGGTAGCCGGAGCCTTCATGATCAACCGCTGATATTTCGCCTCCAGCGCCTCACGACTTTCGGTGTGCGCGGGGTCGATGGGAATGCAAGCCACGGGGCAGACTTGCTGACATTGCGGTTCGTTGAAATGTCCGACGCACTCGGTACATTTGTCCGGATTGATCTGATAGATCAGCGGCCCCATGAAGATGGCTTCGTTGGGGCATTCCGGTTCACAGACGTCGCAGTTGATGCAATCGTCGGTAATCATTAATGCCATGATCTTCGTCCAGGCCTTAAGTCAGTCCGGCCGCTTTATCTGCCTCAATTTTTTTCAGAAGCCATTTTTCCACTGAAGGAAAAACGAACTTCGATACATCGCCACCCAGAATGGCAATTTCACGAACGATGGTGCCGGAAATAAATTGATATTGGTCAGAAGGCGTCAAGAACAAGGTCTCGACGTCAGGCAACAAGTAGCGGTTCATGCCCGCCATCTGAAATTCGTATTCAAAGTCAGAGACCGCGCGTAGGCCACGAACAATCACACGCGCATCATGGCGACGAACAAAATCCTTGAGCAAACCAGAGAAACCCTCGACCACCACATTCGGGTAATGGCCTAAGACTTCGCGCGCAATGTCGAGCCGCTCGTCCAGTGAAAAGAAGGGGCGCTTGGCCTTGCTGTCTGCAACGCCAACCACCAGCCGGTCAAACAGGCCTGAAGCGCGGCGCACCAGATCTTCATGACCGCGCGTGAGCGGATCAAAGGTTCCGGGATAAACAGCTGCAACCATGACAAGGTCCTATGATGATGAAGCTACCGGTCTTTCTACTGCCCGGCAGAATACGAAGAACGCGAATTATGCCCTAATTCGATCCCGTGTCATCCGGGGCGAACAGGCCGAAATTCACCGTGCCGGCCTTGTCGAGACGAACTACTTTCCAGGCGTTCATCCATTCGTCCGCCTCCGGACCGATAAAGGGCTGATCGGATTCAGCATAGACCAGCCCACCGGGCGCGAGCAAGTCCTGGCAACGGGGCAACAAGGCGGGCAGTCGCTGCTCTGAATACGGTGGATCAAGAAAAATCAGATGGAATTTTTGTGTCTGGCGCGTCAGCAACTGCGTGGCATCTCCACGCTGTATGCGCACGTTCGCGGCCTCAAGCTTGTCGCGCGTGGCCTCGAGACTCTGAATAGCACGCGGATCGGATTCCACTAGCAGGACACTCTCCGCACCACGACTGGCCGCCTCAAAACCGAGCGCACCCGTCCCCGCAAAGAGATCAAGGCAATGCCGTCCGCTCCAGCTGCGTTGCTGAAGATGTTCTAGCCAATTGAACACCGTTTCGCGTACTCGATCAGGCGTGGGGCGTAATCCTTCAACATCGGGCACGGGCAAGGGAGTGCGCTTCCATCGCCCGGCAATGATGCGCACCTGCCGAGGTACAGCGGGCTTGCGACTCATAGGCGACTATTTTTCACCGCCGACCACGACGGTCACAAGATTCTCCATCACCAGCTTGCGCGCGAAGGCGGCACGAATATCGGCGACAGTGACTTTTTCAACACGCGCAGTCCACGTATCAAGATAATCGAGCGGCAACTGATGGAAGCCAATCGCCGCCATGTTGTCTAGAATTTTTTTGTTGTTATCGATCCGCAAGGGAAAGCCACCGATCAGATTGTCTTTGGCTGCTTTCAATTCTGCTTCGGTTGGGCCGTCACGCAAGAAAGTTGCGATCGTGTCGCGCACGACTTTGAGTGCCTCTTCCGATTGGTCCTTGCGCGTCTGCAAACCCGCCTGATACGGTCCGGGCTGTGCCATCGCACTGAAGTAGCTGTACGTGCTGTAAGCCAAGCCACGCTTCTCTCGAACTTCACGCTTCAGGCGAGAAACAAAACCGCCGCCGCCAAGGATGTAGTTACCCACGGTGAGCGCAAAAAAATCCGGATCGCTACGTGCCAGTGCGGGTGTGCCAATCACTATGTGCGCCTGTGATGCTGCATGGGGGATACGCTGCTCGCTGCCAACGGCCTTGGCGACTGCAGGAATCTCAGGCAAAGGCTCACCCTGCGGCAAGCGACGTGTGAGCTCCAGCGCAATAGCCTGCGCTTCTTCGCGGCTGATATCGCCAATCATCGCAATCACGGCGCGATTGGCAACATAGTGTTTGCCATGAAAGTTGAGCAAGTCTTCGCGAGTAATCGCTTCTATCGATTCGACCGTCGCCTCTACACCGTAGGGATGAGCGCCGTAGGCCGAACGCCAGAAAGCTTTACTGGCGATCGATTCCGGCTTGGTCAATGATTCGCGTATGCCTGCAATGGTGCGCGCTTTATCGCGCGTCAAAAATTCGGCAGGCATCGCCGGTTGAGCGAGAAGGCGGGCTAACAGCCGAACTGCTTGCTCGCGCTCGGCCTTAGAAGAAAGTGTGCGCATCGCCATGCCCGAGCGATCAGTGCCAGCACCACCACCACGCTGTGCGGCAATGTCAGCAATCGCATCCGAGATCTGCGATTCAGTCATCGCCGGTTCGATACTGCCATCTGCGCTGGTGACTGCTGCGATACCGCGTGCGAGCATGGCATTGGTCAGCGAGGCCATGCCGGATTTGCCCGCCGGATCACGTCGGCCACCGGCATCAAAATCCACGTTCACATCCAGAATCGGAATGGTGTGGTTCTCCACAAAAAACACTCGTGCACCATTGGGCAATGTCCAGTGCTGGATATTCAATGCCGCATGGGCTGTACCTGTGATGCACAGCACCGCAATGATCAGAAATTTTTTCAACATCGTCTTTCCTGGTTGAGAGCTCATTTTTTAATCAAAGACACTGGATCCCAGCTTTTGCTGGGATGACGGTGGGCGTTTTACGTTCGCATCAACAACGACCGTCGCTCCAGCATCTCAGCTTTACCGAGGGGCATTCACTTTCCGCGAGGCGTACACGCACGACTCATCGTCAACCCTGCCGCCGTACTCAATGACGAAGACCGGAAACATCCGGCTTGCGCTCGGCCTGTGCTGCCACGGGCAGGGGCTCAAGTGTGGCGACCGTCAGCTGATTATCTGAAAAATACTTCTGGGCGACTGCCTGCACCTGCGCTGGCGTGACAGCGGCGAGCTTTTCAATAATGCGATCGATCTGACGGAAGGAAATACCGGACATTTCCATCGAACCAATTTCCATCGCCTGCCCGAAAACCGAATCGCGCTTGTAGACCTGACTGGCAATGAGCTGCGCTTTGACGCGTTTGAGTTCTTCTGGCGAGACACCATCTTTGGCAATGCGCTCGACCTCAGCGCGCAAGGCTTGCTCAAGCTGTGCGACGCTGGTGCCCTTGGCAGGCACACCCGAGAGGGTGAACATCACCGGGCCACGCGCCGTACCATCGTAGCCGGCGTCAACGGAGTTAGCGACGCGATCGGTGCGCACCAGTTTTGCCGGTAAACGTGCATTGTCATAACCATCGAGCACGGCTGCCAGCACCTCCAGGGCGTGCGACTCATCATCTTTTTCTACGTCGTTGAGCTTGGGCACCTTGAAAGCCAGAACGAGATAAGGATTTTCTGCGGGCGCTTTGACCACCACGCGCTTGATACCCATCTGAACCGGTTCTTGCTGCGGCTTCATTTTCGGCAGCGTCTTCGGCGGAATTTTGCCAAAGTATTTTTCGGCAAGCGCGTGTACCTGCTTTGCATCGACATCACCGACAACGACCATGGTGGCGTTGTTTGGCGCATACCAGCGCTGATACCAGGCCAGCGCATCGGCAGCCGTCATATTCTGCAAATCATCCATCCAGCCAACGACTGGATTCTTGTACGGATGCGCGACATAAGCTGTCGCATTCAGTGCTTCGTACAACATAGCGATAGGCTGATCATCGGTACGCAGGCGACGCTCTTCCATGACAACCCGAATTTCCTTGGCAAATTCTTCCTTGTCCATCCTGAGGTTCTGCATGCGGTCTGCTTCCAGCGCCATGACTTTTTCAAGACGGGATTTCTCAACCTGCTGGTGATACCCGGTGTAATCTTTTCCCGTAAAAGCATTGTCACGACCACCCAGTGCGGCCACTTTTTCGCTGAACTCACCTGGTTTGAGATTGGCAGTGCCTTTGAACATCATGTGCTCGAGCACATGAGCTACGCCCGTCGTGCCATTTTGCTCATCAATACTGCCAGCGCGATACCAGACCATGTGCGCAACGGTCGGCGCACGCCGATCTTCTTGCACGATGATGCGCATGCCGTTAGCTAATTTGAATTCCTGTGCCTGTGCGCCTGCCCACACCGTGCCGGTGGTGACACCGAGCATCATTACCAACAAACCAATAAACGCTAGCCATACCGCACGAAATTTCATGGTCTTTGCTCTGCTAAAATAGGGATCATCTGGCGCGGAAATGCGCCGAAGCGACTGATTGTAGCCGCTTGTCTTTTTCTCCGCTGCGCACGACCCCGGACGCCGATGTTCAAGTTTCTCAAGAAAAAATCACAAGAACCCGAAGTCTCATCCGCGATTGATGCGAGCGCGGCCGGCTATGCATCCGCTGCGCCAGCCTCTGGCACATCATGGGTGCAAAAGCTCAAATCTGGCCTGTCCCGAACCTCATCGAACCTGTCAACACTGTTCACCGGCACAAAGATCGATGACGATCTTTACGAAGAGCTGGAGTCCGCCTTGCTCATGGCGGATGCCGGCGTTGCCGCAACCACGCAATTGCTCGACGCTCTAAAGACCCGCGTAAAGCAGGACAAACTGACCGACGCAGGCCAAGTGAAAAACGCTCTGCGCGAGCTGATGATTGCCTTGCTCAAGCCTTTGGAAAAACCACTCGAACTGAACCGCGAGCAGCCTTTGGTTCTGATGATTGCCGGTGTCAATGGCGCAGGTAAAACCACCACCATAGGCAAGCTGGCCAAGCACATGCAGCGACATGAACAGAAAGTCTTGCTGGCCGCAGGTGATACGTTTCGCGCGGCGGCTCGTGAACAACTGATGGTCTGGGGTGAGCGCAATGATGTTGCGGTCATTGCTCAAGAATCGGGTGATCCGGCAGCGATTGCTTTCGATGCGGTGCAAGCGGGACGCGCGCGCGGCGTTGACGTGGTGATGATCGATACCGCCGGCCGACTCCCGACACAGCTGCATCTGATGGATGAACTAAAAAAAATCCGTCGCGTCATCGGCAAAGGCATGAAAGGTGCTCCGCACGAAGTGCTGCTGGTTATTGATGGCAATACTGGCCAGAATGCGCTCGCGCAAGTCAAGGCGTTCGACGACGCCTTGTCGCTGACCGGGCTGATTGTCACCAAGCTGGACGGTACGGCAAAGGGCGGTGTTCTCGCCGCGATCGTCACGCAACGCGCAATACCGGTGTATTTCATCGGTGTGGGCGAAGCGATTGATGACTTGCAACCCTTCGTCGCTGCAGAATTTGTTGACGCCCTGCTGGGCTGATACCGCATAGCTTTTGCAACAGAACGTGTGAAAACTGTCTTTTTAACCGCCCAACGATCACGCACATAATCGATGTCTATCATTTCGTTTTCTCACGTTACTAAAAAATATCCGGGTGATGTTGTCGCACTGGCTGATCTCACACTATCAGTCAACGAAGGAGAACTGGTTTTTCTGACAGGCCCATCGGGTGCCGGCAAATCAACATTACTTAAATTGGTGGCCGGTATCGAGCGTCCTACTGGTGGTGTCTTGCTGGTCAGTGGTCAGGACATGCGCAAACTCAATCGGACCACGTTGCCATTTCTGCGCCGCAAACTAGGCTTGATTCTTCAGCAGCACCGACTCCTGCAGGATCGCAACGTACTCGATAACGTCATGCTGCCACTGGTTGTCACGGGTGCATCTCCGCAGGAATCTCGGCAGCGCGCCATGGTTGCACTCGAAAGAGTCGGGCTGGATGCCAAAGCGCTGGCAGCACCGATGTCGCTCTCGGGTGGTGAGCAACAGCGCGTCTCGATAGCACGCGCGATTGTGCACAAGCCGCGCATCATTCTCGCTGACGAACCTACGGCCAATTTGGATCGTGCCAGCGCAAAAGGCGTGATCGACATGCTGCACACATTTAATTCTGCCGGCGTCACTTGCATCATCTCCACCCACGATGAACGCCTGCTTCAAGGTGCAGACCGTGTGTTTGAACTCGCGCGCGGCAAGGTCGCTGCTGTGCATGATGCAGAGAGCGAGGTGGGCGCATGAAATTTTTCAGAGAACATGGCTTCGCATGTCGCGCAGCGCTTGCTCGCATCAGCGCTGCACCAGGGAGCTTCATTTTCAATGTGCTGGTGATCGCGCTGGCCTTGATACTGCCGCTTGCTGGTTTGACTTTGCTCGATAATGTGCGCCCCGTATCGCAAGACATCGCCGTGGAACCAGAGATCAGCGTATTCCTGTCCACTGATGTTCCCGGTGGTCGTATTCAGGCGATAGGTGACGAGATACGCGGGCTAACACAGCGCGAACATCTAAAGGCCAAAGTGGAGTTCGTCTCGCGCGACAAGGCACTCGAGTCACTTAAACAGCGAGCGGGACTAGGTGATGTCGTCGAGACGCTGGGTAACAATCCGCTACCGGATGCGTATGTGCTAAAACTGGCTAGCGCCGAAGATGCCGCCGGCGCATCGCGCATCGAAAAACTCGCAGCGGAAATCGGTAAGTTATCTGGTGTCGAGATCGTGCAAATGGACTCAGCCTGGGTCAAACGATTGGCTGCCCTGATGACCTTAGCGACTACGGTACTGTGGTTACTGGCGGCTACGCTCAGCGGCGTGGTACTGGCCGTGGTGTTCAACACCATACGCTTGCAAGTGCTGACGCAGTCGGAAGAGATCGCGGTATCCCGGCTGCTGGGCGCTACCGATGCCTTTGTATCCCGACCGTTTTATTACACCGGCGCGATACTGGGTCTGGCGGCTGGCGCGCTGGCGCTGGCCGGCGTGATGCTGGCTCTGCTGCTACTCAATACCTCCGTCACGCAACTGGCTGCGCTCTACGGCTCGCCCTTCCGGCTCGTGCCTCTGCCCGCCGACACCGCAGCCATACTGCTAGCCGGCAGCGCGGCACTGGGCGTGCTGGGTGCGGCCCTCTCGGTCCGGCGCTCCCTGCGTCAGCCTGGATAAGCCGGCCGACATGCCCGCAGCACTTCATATTTGACAACTATTCCCGGGCAAATACCCCCTCAGTCGGTATTAGCACTCAGCCTACGAGAGTGCTAATATTGCGTTTGTACGGGCAGATTTTGCCCCTCAAAGCAGCTTTCGGGTGCAAACCCATCAAGGAGAAACAATGACAGCTTTGTCCGCATCGTCCGCACTTGTGCCGGCAGATGGTCAGGCATGGGCTCTCGGTTTTCCCGGCAGCCTTGGCAATCTGGATGCTTATATTTCAACGGTGAACCGGCTACCGATGCTTACGCAAGAGGAAGAGGTTTCTCTTGCGCGTCAGTTGCGCGATAAAGCCGATCTCGCAGCGGCGCAGGCACTGGTGATGTCGCATCTGCGACTAGTGGTATCGATTGCGCGCGGCTATCTGGGCTATGGTCTGCCGCATGCCGATCTCATTCAAGAAGGTAACGTCGGTTTGATGAAAGCCGTCAAACGCTTCGACCCGGAGCAGGGCGTACGTCTGGTGTCGTATGCGATGCACTGGATCAAGGCTGAAATTCACGAATACATTTTGCGCAACTGGCGCGTGGTCAAGCTGGCGACAACCAAATCCCAGCGCAAGCTGTTCTTCAATCTGCGTAGTCACAAGTCCGGTCTGGATACGATGACACCGGATCAAGTCGATGCGCTCGCAAAAACTTTGAACGTCAAGCGCGAAGACGTCATCGAAATGGAAACACGCATGGGCGGGCGCGACATTGCGCTGGAGTCCCCTAGCGATGATGAAGATGATCGCTTCTCGCCAATCAGCTATCTATCGGCCGAGCATTCGGAGCCCACCAAAGTACTGGAAGCCAAACAGCGCGATCGCCTGCAATCCGAAGGACTGGAAGCCGCACTTTCAAAGCTGGATGGTCGTTCGCGTCGCATCGTCGAAGCACGCTGGCTGGCCAATGATGATGGCTCAGGCGCGACGCTGCATGAACTGGCCGCTGAGTTTGGTGTGTCGGCAGAACGCATACGCCAGATCGAAGTCGCTGCGATGAAGAAGATGAAGTCGGCGCTGGCTGAGTACGCGTAAAGTTTTTCTACACCATGAACAAAAAGCGCTTCAATGTTTCGAGGCGCTTTTTTCATGTCATTCATACCGAAAATCTTAAATTGTAAGACGACCGCCTAGCGTTCCCTAGCAGCCTCTTGCCAGGCTTTTCTGACGGGCGACAGCAGATAGTCCATTACCGTACGATCACCCAGCCATATTTCAGCTTGTGTTTGCATGCCAGCTGACAGGGCATGCTGTTGTCCTTCCAAATCCAGATACATCTGCCTCGGTTCGACCAGCGCCTTATAGCGCAAGCGCTGATCTTTAGTGCTGGCGTGGCTTTGCGAATCACTGCTGACTGCATTACCGTCGGCTGCATCGGCACTCACATGCAACATCGTTCCCTCAACCATGCCGTATTTCTGAAACGGGAACGCAGAAAATTTTAATTTAACGGGCTGCCCCTCGCGCACAAAACCAATATCTTCATTACTGAGCCAAACTTCGGCACGCAAGATATCGTTGCGAGGTACAAGCGTCAGCAAGATCGTACCCGGTTGCACAACAGCGCCCACCGTATGCGTCGAGAGGTCTTTCACCACACCCGCTTGGGGCGCCTTCAACTCAAGCAGACTTTGTTTATGTGCCTGCTTGGCGACCTCTTGCCCCAGCTTGTCGAACTGCCCCTGAATTTCATTGCGTTCTGCATGTAGCTGGCGACGATAATCTGAATTGATTTGGGCAATCCGTTTTTCAGATTGCAGAATGCTCGCTCTGGCAGATTCAATCAGATGGCCTTGCGTCTGCAGTTCCTGTTCTTTTTCAAGGCGCTCTCTTTTTTTGTCGCTGCCCATCAACGCACCTACAAAACCGTCCCTGACCAATTTTTCATAGGCGTTATCCTGTTCACGATAATGCGGCAGTGCTTGCTCGAGTTTTTTCTTGATCTGCTCAGCGGCGGCCATCTCTTGTTGCGCTTTGATACGGTGTGACGTCTCCTCAGCCAGCGTGGCTTCAAGCGCATTTCGGTTAGCGCGGTATTGCGCAGCGATTTCCTGAGCCAGTGCCGGTGGGTCGCCGCTCTGCATAGTGAAAGGCCGGCCCGAGAGTTCGGCTTCGATACGACGCAACGTCAAACGCTTTCGCTGGTAATCCGCACCGATCATGCGCGTATCTGCCTCGCTGATTTGTGTATCCATGCGCATCAGTACCTGACCGGCTTGGACGCTTTCACCCTCCCTGACCAAAATAGCTTTGACGATGCCGGAATCCGCAGGCTGCACGATCTTCAGATAACTTTGCGGCACCAGCTTGCCTTCGGCAACGGCAACGATATCGAGGTGAGCGAACATGGCCCAGGCCACCAACGCAGTCAAAAGGCCGAACAATATCCACAACACACGACGACCGAGCGGATGAGGCGCAGAATTTTGCAAACGCAAAAGTGGCGGCGAGAAGTCGAGAGGATCGACTTCAGCAGAAAACAAGGATGATTTCATTGACGTAGAAAAAATAAAACTTCGGAGCAGCGCACGCCACTCCGAAGTTATCAGCGATTACGACAGCCGTATCGCACCAGACTGCTGGCCTGATGGCGCAGTCAGTGCTTGAGATGTCGCACCCAGATTCACATCCGACAGCGTATTCAACGCGATTGTCACGCCCATGCCCGCGAAGGTGCCGTTTTTGCCGTACTGATAAGCAAAATCCCCACCCACAGCTGCTGTATCCGAACCACCCTGCGAGAAGTTACTCAGCGCATTGGTCAGGGCCCAGCTGCTTAAGCCCGTATTGGCAGTACGAGCCGCATCGAAGGTCTCGACCAGACCGGTGAAGTTGAAGCGCTCCACCCGCTGATCCTTGAGCGGATCGCTACCGCCCTGTGCGAAATCATCCATGGCTTCAGCGATGACCTGGAGTGTGGCGATCGGTCGTGTTGGCGTTGATGCATACCAGTTCCGGAAGGTGATCTGATCGACAGCACCGACCTTGAGCACCAGATCCGTACCCGATTTCGCGAGGGTCAGATCGGCATAATTCAGGCCGCTGCCACCCAGCGATACCGTGTCATTACCCGTCCCGCCCGCGGCAAAGCTATCCTGACCGTCGCCCTTGTTGAACAGCAGAATGTCATTACCCGCGCCAGTGGTGTACGTATCATTGCCCTGACCACCGACAAAAATCTCGGTATTGGCACCACCATTGATCGTATCGTTACCCAAACCACCGTCAAATAATGCTGCGCCTGAACTATCGGAAAAATAGTCATTGCCGGCACCACCTTGCAAGATGTCTGTGCCGGCATTGCCATAGAGGCTGTCGTCACCGACACCACCATCAAGGATATCAATGCCGTTA
>CANKWG010000057.1 GCA_947487325.1 Oxalobacteraceae bacterium
CACCACCAAATTTCTTCGACAGCACCGTCGCAATCGCCGCCGTCAGCGTCGTCTTGCCATGGTCAACGTGACCAATCGTGCCCACATTCACGTGCGGTTTGGTCCGCTCAAACTTGCCTTTTGCCATCTTGCACTCCTAACTATTTGATGAGAATGTTCAGGCACGCGCCCGACTGATACCGACAAAATCAAACTTTTTCTGGTGCCCTTGACGTGGATTGAACACGTGGCCTCTCCCTTACCAAGGGAGTGCTCTACCACTGAGCTACAAGGGCTGCATGTTGCCCGCCGCCCCATTAAAACAAGGCACGTCCAACAAAAACTCTGGAGCGGGTGAAGGGAATCGAACCCTCGTCATAAGCTTGGAAGGCTTCAGCTCTACCATTGAGCTACACCCGCTAGGGTGACCAACCTCGTTCACTACCACTACTCAAGTCTTGGCCGAACCGCTAACGGTTTGCCACCTGGTGGAGGGGGCTGGATTCGAACCAGCGTACTCGCAAGAGGGCAGATTTACAGTCTGCTGCCATTAACCACTCGGCCACCCCTCCGCAGGGAACCGCAAACTATAAGGGCGGAGATTATTCTTGTCAATTGAAATAATGCCCAAAAGACCCGTAAAAATGCGTCGAGCTAGGGACTTTTGGCGGGCAAGCAGGTGAGCAGGGACTTACGTGAGGCGGACCAGCTTGGCAACCAAAAAGGCAAGCACGGACCACAGCAGCGTCGAACCAAACGGGAGGCAAAAGAACACGCCACGCCACTGAAAACGCAGATCGCCGGGCAAGCGCCCGATGCCAATACGACCTAGAAACGGCAAAAGAGGATAAAAGACGCTAATTAACACGAAAATTGCTACAACCCAGCGTATCATGATCGATCTTCAAATAAATCGCGCAATGAGGAAAATAACCAGCGACAACAAAACGGTCGACGCAAACGGCAAAAAGAATGTTTTGCCGAAAATACTAAATCTGAGATCGCCGGGCAATCGCCCAACACCCAACTTTTCTAGCCAGGGCAGTATGGAACTGAATATCACCAAGGCTAGAAAAATCGTCAAAAGCCAACGAAACATTGGTCGCTTTCTGTAAGTGTGGTCCGCCGCAAAAAGCAACAAAATACAATAAATTTCGCCAAAATCAATCCTAAAGACGATAACTTCGGTCAAATTTCAGCAATTGCACTGGTAGGTCGACGCCTTGACTCAATAAAAGTACTTTGAACAACTCCCCCATCTCTGCAGGCGAAGTCAGTTTCTGTATCGCCTGAGACTGAGTTAACCAGCGCCGCGCATCCTCCGGCGAGATTTGCCCCATCAACTCGGTCAATCCTGCGGCAATCAGAAACTCTGCCTGGCTCATATAGGCCGACACCGGCAATCCAGACTCCTGCGCGGCAAGCGCCACCGCGGTGAAATCCACATGCGCCGTAATATCTTGCAAACCAGGCAAATAAAACACATCCGTATGCACATGGTGCCGGTAATGACACATCACCGTGCCCTGCTGCCGCTGCGCCAGAAAATACTCTCTCGCAGGAAAGCCGTAGTCTATTAATAAGGCCAGACCACGACCGCCAGACTTCAGCACGTCCGAAAGCATACGCACAAATCCGCACTGCCGGGGATGCACTTCCGTCAGATAGCCTTCTGGCAAGCCATCCGCCTCCGGAATCTGTGCGACCAACGCGGCATCCGTTTCCCGATCGCTGAAGACAAAGCGCTCCCCGGACAAGCTGACACCCCGCTCAAACCATCGATCCTGCTGCCTCACCAACAAATGCACCGGCATCGCATCCAGCACTTCGTTACATAGAATTAGTCCAGAAAATGCGGTTGGCGGTACAGAGAGCCACTGAACCTGAGGAAAACCGGCGAGCATTTCACGCTGGCGCTCACGCAAATCGGCAGACAATTCGACGATCAGATACTCGGCCACCGCAACCCCTTGCTCACCAAGGAATTGCATCACATCCAGCGCCAGTCGGCCGGTTCCGGCACCAAACTCGAGGATACGCAAGGGCTCGGTTCCAAAGCAATCGATAGCAAATCGTCCGATGGTGGCGCCAAAGAGCGGCGTGATTTCTGGGGCGGTTGTAAAATCCCCGTCTTTGCCCAGCTTGGACGAGCCACCTGCGTAGTAACCGAGGCCTTCCGCATACAAGGCCAGCTCCATGAAACGAGCGAAAGAAATCCAGTCGCGATGGGCGCGAATGTCATTTCTGATCAATGATTCCAGCGCGCGCGACGCAACGAGTGCATCCGCAGAGGGCTCGGGTAATGGCATAGCCCCTATTGTATAAGGCGGCCGTCTCCCGAAAAACACGAAACCTGAATATGAACCCTGCTCCGCAAAAAATTGCCCTCATCACCGGCGCCGCGCGCAGGCTGGGTCGCGCCATTGCGCTAGGCATGGCGGCAGACGGCTGGGATATCGTCGTGCACTACCGCGCATCGCGGGACGAAGCCCTGGATACTGTTGGTGAGATAAATAAGCTCGGCCGGCGCGCAGCGGCGATTGACTGCGACCTTGCTGATGAATCAGCCACCAAAGCCTTGCTTGATCGCGCCAACGCATTACTGGGGCCAATCAACTGCATCGTCAACAACGCTTCGCTGTTCGAATTTGATGACGCCATCAGTTTTAGCAGCGTCAGCCTCAACGCACACATGCAGGCCAATTTGGCCGCACCACTGATTCTGGCGCAATCACTGCATGCACACACCGCTACAGGCCAACAGGCGGTGGTGATTAATCTGCTCGATCAGAAGTTATTCAACCTGAACCCCGATTTCCTCTCTTACACCCTATCCAAGGCGGGACTGCACACCGCGACCACCTTGCTCGCGCAAGCACTCGCGCCAAAAGTGCGCGTGGTCGGGGTGGCACCGGGCCTCACACTGGTCTCCGGAGATCAGACTGAAGGCGGCTTTTCAAAAGCCCACCAGCAGACACCTCTTGGCAAAAGCAGTACGCCCGATGACATCGCCGCTGCCGTGTGTTACCTCGCGCGCGCTCAGGCCGTCACTGGCACCGTACTGGTGGTCGATGGCGGCCAGCATTTGATACCCACGCAACGGGACGTCATGTTCCTTGCTACCTGAACTCCCGAATTCTTTTTTTGATTGAACATTCATGGCCACTTTGCTCTTCCATCCGCGACTTACTGATTGTCGCCGCTTGTTTTTACGCGACTATCAAGTCATGAGCAACATCGGTGTTCATGATTTCGAAAAGCAGGGGGAACAGCGTGTGCTGTTCAATGTCGATCTTTTCATTCCGCTGGCTGCCTCCACCCCGGAAGAAGATGAATTGAGTGAAGTGGTCGATTACGATTTCATTCGTTCCACCATTGAAGCACGTGTCGCCCAAGGCCATATTCAGCTGCAGGAAACGCTGTGCGACGATATCGCTCGGGCGCTGCTGATGCACCCCAAAGTCCGCGGCGTACAGGTTTCAACGCGCAAACCCGATGTGTATCCGGATTGCGAGTCCGTCGGTGTCGAGATATTCCATATCAAGGATCAGTAAATGGACATACCTGCTGCGCACGTGACCCAAGCCGACATGGGCCTGACCGCACGTCAGGCAGAGAAAGCGGCCTACGAAAACAACAAGCTGCACAAACGCCTGTGCCGACTGGTAGGCCAGGCGATTGGTGACTTCAACATGATTGAAGAAGGCGATCGCGTCATGGTCTGCCTCTCCGGTGGCAAAGACAGCTATGCGCTGCTCGACATCCTGCTCACGCTGCGCGAACGCGCACCGATCAGCTTTGACATCGTGGCCGTCAATCTCGATCAGAAGCAGCCCAACTTCCCTGCGGATGTGCTGCCAGCCTATCTGCGCAGCATTGATGTGCCATTTCACATCGAGACACAAGATACCTACAGCATCGTCAAACGCGTCATCCCGGAGGGCAAGACCACATGCTCGCTATGTTCTCGACTGCGTCGCGGCATTCTGTATCGGGTCGCCGATGAACTGGGTGCAACCAAAATCGCGCTCGGCCATCACCGCGACGACATCATGGAGACCTTCTTCCTGAATATGTTCTTTGGCAGCAAACTCAAAAGCATGCCGCCAAAACTCCAATCCGATGATGGTCGTCACATCGTGATTCGACCGCTTGCCTACGTACAGGAAGCAGATACCGAACGTTATGCGGCACTGAAAAACTTTCCCATCATTCCCTGCGATCTGTGTGGCAGTCAGGAAAATCTTCAGCGCAAGCAAATCAAAGGCATGCTGCGCGAGTGGGAGAAAAAATTTCCTGGCCGCGTAGACAATATTTTTTCATCGCTCTCGACCATCGTGCCATCGCATCTGATGGACAGATCGCTGTTCGACTTTGCCAAACTCGAAGTCACTGGCGTGCCGCTTGCCGATGGCGACATCGCCTTTGACGAAGCGCCTTGCGCGACCAGCGATACGCCCGTGAATATCATTCAACTGCAACCTCAAGCCACAGGCAGCGATTGAGCCTCGCCAAAATTCCTGAAAATCACCTGCGCACAGGCACTGCCACAGACAGGGTGCGTGCTAAAATTTTGCACCAACCCAAGACTCGCCTATGAATGTTGTCATCCTCGCTGCCGGCATGGGAAAACGCATGCAGTCCGACCTGCCCAAGGTCCTGCACCCGCTGGCCGGCAAGCCTCTGCTCTCGCATGTCATCGATACCGCGCGCCATCTCGCGCCCTCGGCATGCTGCGTCGTTTATGGTCATGGCGGTGATGCCGTACCCTCACGGCTTGCAGCCGATGATCTGCAGTTCGTACTACAGCAACCCCAACTGGGCACAGGCCATGCCGTCATGCAGGCCGTACCCCACTTGCATGATGATCAACCGACACTGGTGCTCTACGGCGATGTGCCACTGACCAGCGCCAGTACTTTACAAACATTGATCAGCCGCGCCGGCAAAGAAAAACTGGCCGTGCTCACCGTCGAGCTTGATGATCCCGCTGGCTATGGCCGCATCATTCGTGAAGCGGGTCGGATTGTGCGCATCGTTGAGCAAAAAGACGCCAACGATACCGAACGCGCAGTCCGCGAAGTCAACACCGGCATTCTGGTCGCGCCCACCCGCGCACTGAAATCTTGGTTGAGCAAACTCTCCAACAAAAACGCTCAGGGCGAGTACTACCTCACCGACATCATTGCGCAGGCCGTCAGCGAAAACATTCCCGTCGAATCGGCACAACCCGCGTTTGTGTGGGAGACACTCGGCGTCAACAGCAAAGTGCAGCTGGCAGAACTCGAGCGAATTCATCAGCGCAATGTCGCTCATCGGTTGCTTGAGCAAGGTGTCACTCTCGCTGATCCCGCGCGCATTGATGTGCGAGGCGAACTTGTTTGCGGACGAGATGTGAGCATCGATGTCGGCTGCGTCTTTGAAGGCCGCGTCGAATTGGCCGACGGTGTATCCATCGGCGCACACTGCGTGATCAGCGATGCGCGCATCGGCAAAGGCAGCGCGATACGACCTTTCTCCCACATTGATCAGGCAGTGATCGGTGAAGCGTCGCAGATCGGCCCCTACGCTCGACTTCGTCCCGGCACCGAACTCGGTGCCGATGTTCATATCGGTAATTTCGTCGAAATCAAAAACAGCCAATTCGGCGCACACAGCAAGGCCAATCATCTCGCCTATGTCGGTGATGCCACGGTCGGATCACGCGTCAACATTGGCGCAGGCACGATCACCTGCAATTACGACGGCGCCAATAAACATCGCACCATCATCGAAGACGATGCGTTCATCGGCAGCGATACTCAGCTCGTCGCACCGGTCACCGTCGGCAGAGGCGCGACCTTGGGTGCCGGCACCACGCTGACCAAAGATGCGCCCGCTGACAGCCTCACCGTCTCGCGCGCAAAACAAACTAGCATCACGGGCTGGCAACGGCCCGTCAAACAGAAAAAATAGGATTCCTCATGTGCGGCATCGTCGGAGCCGTCGCCCAGCGCGACATCGTCCCCATCCTGCTCGAAGGTCTTAAGCGACTCGAGTATCGGGGTTATGACTCCTGCGGCGTCGCCGTGCATCAGCAAGGACTCAAGCGCTCACGCAGTGTCGCCCGCGTCGCCGAACTTGAGGCGCAAGTCGCTGATACACAGCTTAATAGTCATACCGGCATCGCGCACACCCGCTGGGCAACGCATGGTGCGCCCGCGACCAATAACGCCCACCCGCATTTTTCTGCCAAAGAGGGCGAGGCGCGTATTGCGGTCGTTCACAACGGCATTATCGAAAACTACGAAGAACTGCGGCGCAAGCTCACTGAGCGCGGCTATACGTTCGAATCGCAGACCGATACCGAGGTCATCGCGCATCTGATCAATGATTTATACGATGGTGATCTGCTGCGCACGGTGCAACGCGCCGTCAAACAACTGCATGGCGCTTTCGCGATCGCCGTGTTCTGCAAAGATGAACCGCAGCGCGTTATCGGCGCGCGTCAGGGTTGTCCACTGGTCGTCGGTGTGGGCCAAGGTGAAAACTTCCTCGCCTCCGACGCAATGGCCTTGTCGGGCACAAGCGACCAAATCATTTATCTTGAAGAAGGCGATGTTGTCGATGTTCAGCTCGCTGGCGTACGTATCACAGATCAGAACGATCAAGCCGTAGAACGTGCAGTCCAGACCGTCAACGCCTATTCCGGCGCTATTGATCTCGGACCTTACCGGCACTACATGCAGAAAGAAATCTTCGAGCAACCCCGCGCCATCAGCGACACGCTTGAGGGTGTGCTCGGATTCAGTCCCGACCTGTTTGGTAAAAAAGCCTCGGACATCTTTAACGACATCGACGCAATACAAATACTTGCCTGCGGTACCAGCTACTACGCGGGCATGACGGCAAAGTACTGGCTAGAAGCCATCGCTGGCATACCCACACAAGTTGAAATCGCCAGCGAGTATCGCTACCGGCAACCTGCCAGCAATCCACGCGCACTGGTCGTTGTCATCTCGCAGTCCGGCGAGACCGCTGACACCATGGCGGCGCTGAAGTACGCGAAAGAACTCGGGCACAAGCATTCACTGGCCATCTGCAATGTCGCTACCTCGGCGATGGTACGAGAAACCAGTCTCGCTTATCTGACGCGCGCCGGCGTAGAGATTGGTGTCGCATCAACCAAAGCCTTCACCACACAGCTCGCCGCACTTTTCTTGTTCACGCTGACGCTGGCGCAACTGCGTGGACGACTCAGCAGCGAACAAGCGGCAACGCATATGAAAAATCTGCGGCATCTACCCGTGGCGCTGTCGTCGGTACTGGCACTCGAACCGCAAATCATTGCCTGGGCTGATGCCTTCGCCAAAAAAGAAAATGCGCTCTTTCTTGGTCGCGGCCTGCACTACCCCATCGCACTTGAGGGCGCACTGAAACTCAAGGAAATCTCCTACATTCACGCGGAAGCCTATCCCGCAGGCGAACTCAAACACGGACCGCTAGCACTCGTCACAGAAGACATGCCGGTGGTCACCGTTGCACCCAACGATGCTCTGATTGAAAAGCTGAAATCAAACATGCAGGAAGTCCGCGCTCGCGGAGGACAGCTGTATGTCTTCGCCGACGCCGATTCCCGTATTGCTTCCAGCGAGGGAATCCATGTGATCCGACTGCCGGAACACTACGGCCTGCTGTCGCCGATACTGCATGTCGTACCGCTGCAGCTGCTCGCGTATCACACCGCACTGGCACGCGGCACTGACGTCGACAAGCCACGTAATCTGGCCAAGTCAGTGACGGTGGAGTAAGTAGCTCTTCCGCCACAACAATAGCCTGCCACGCAAAGCGCAAACAAGCGTCAAATCACCGCAAGACTCAACGCATCCGAATGCGCACCGCTTAGGTGCGACCACTCCAAAAATTTGCTCGTGATAGTGCACACGCCATCGCATACGCACCGTATTGGACTGAACGCCAAAGCTTTGCACTTCAATCAAATTCAATACCGGTCGATCATCGAATGCCACAGTCATTAACATCGATATTTTTTCTTGTGGCGTGAAATATATTGAGACTATTCCCTTTTTTTTGTTACTAGATTTCTGAGCTCTCGCGATAAGCATTTTTTATCTTTTATCCGTCGCGATTAGCCGCTCAATAATCTGCTTTACATACCCCCACTACAAAAGGAAATCGAATGTCTACGCCATTTTCAACCCGTGTCCAAGTTAATCGCTTCAATCTACCATCCACCAGCAATAACGAGGATGATTCTGAAATCATTAATGCAAGCAGCCTGTCTGACTCAGATTTTGAAGATCGTGAAACATCCAACGAAGACAACACTTCAGCCACTGCAGTAGCGAAAAAAAACGCGGATATTGAAGCCAACGTAAAACCGTCCTGCCCTTCAAGCGTAAGCCATATTGTCAATGCCTTGTCTGCAGTCGGCACCTTTGGCGGACTGGCCTTGATCATTACCGGTGGTATGGGCATGACGCTGAATAAACCCGTCGATAACGCCATTGGGAACATTGCCATGGTTCTGAGCGGTGGTGCTTTGCTGGTTGGCTCATGGATAGGCAACGTTGCTTATGCTCGGCATCAGCCAGCGTAATCACACACGACAATCGTTGAACAACAACTGACCTATCGGTCATGGTGCGCGGCGCCTGCCGCGCACGCTAAACCATTTTTTATTACGCTCACTTATCGGCGCACTATGCACACCTTGTTAATCAACGCATTGCGGTCACACTGTCATCACCCTGATCCCGACATCCAGCGGCTGCTCGACGCAGCCCGCAAAATACTCGAAGAGGCGCAGGCATCCGCCGAAAGATTCGCTGCAGAGCTCATTACAGGAAAGACGCTGGCGCAATGTCTCGGCATAGATCACCAGACATTGGAAGATAGCTATCAGGGCGCTTGCAAGCTCGTCGATCAGGCTATGTTTCAGGAAGCACTGATACTCGCCGGCTTTGTGATGGCAGTCGGACCGAAGAACGCGAAAGTCGCCTTCAAGCTCGCCTCCTGCATGCAGCATTTGCAGGATCATGCGAGCGCTGCTGAGTATTACAAGCTGGCGTTACAGGTCGATAACCATCATATCGGCGCTGCCTATCGTCTGGGCGAATGCTTGGAACAACTCGGCGATGATGAAGAGGCCAATCATCTGTTCGAATGGACCATTGATCTGGCCCGTGGAAATTTTGCGTACCGAAACATTCAAGAGGCTGCTGAATCTCGACTCAGGAAGCAGCCTCTTTTGCCTTGAGCAGATAACCCACACGCGGGAAATGCACATGGACCAATCCGGCACGCGGATCTTCTCTGCGCAAGGTATATCGGGTACGGCTTGCGGCCACCAAGATCCCCTCGGTGGGCTCCAGACCAAACGCCTCAGCAACGATGATGGCGGGCTGACCCAGGGCAATGCCATGATGATCCTGATGAATTTCCTGTGGCAGCGCTTCCGGTGTAGCGCTGTGCGCAATTTGCAGCCCCTCATCCGCCTTCATCGCTGAGGCACTACCCTGCCCTATCGCTGCCATACGGTCCATCCACGACAAGACACCCGGAACCGATTCCAAAACTCCGGCAAGCACTGGCACCTGGTGCCGTGTAAACCACAGCGGGTGATAAGCCGAAAAATCAGCGATGCACGGCTGATCACCCAGCAAAAACGGCTGATGCTCCAGCATGCTAGCGATACGACGTAAATAACTCTTGTACGCAGCAGTCGCATCCGCTGCAGGCATGCGCGGCGCATTATTGCGCATCGCCGCGCGATCGGCTGCGAAGATTTTTAAGCGCTCGGCGTCAGGAAACATGTGCGTTGCGCCGGCGGGTTGGAAGTTGTAGGCCATGGCCACTTGAAACAGCGTCGTGTCGGCCCATTGCGCCAGTACGCGCGCAAGACCTTTATGCGCGGGCGGGAAAAGCGCCGGTTCGGGCGCCAGATGCTCGATCACATCGGCCATCAGGGCGGTGTCGCAGTAAACATCGGCGCCGATCTGCAGCACAGGCGTACGACGATAGCCGCCGGTCAGCGCGACCAAATCCGGCTTGGGCATGATCATGGGTATATGCACCGAGCGCCAGGCCAAGCCCTTTATACCCAAGATCAAACGGATTTTTTCGGCAAAGGGGGATAGCGGGTAGTGATGCAGGATCAGGTCAGCCATGGTCGAAGTCTCGTTGAAAAATTTTATGGAGTGTAACGTACTGCTCAACGCCGTCGGGCAGTGCCGTCACAAACCCGTTTTGGAGCCGGCACACCACCGAAAACATCAATCACACGAGTCACGCAGAATTCAGGCGGCACCTCAAGTTTTCACTTTTGCAAGCATGATGCAATCGGTGTTTGCGACCCCGCACAAAAGGCCGAGCGCGCCCCTTCAGGGCTGACGGTTAGCCCGCTTTTCAAGCTATACTTGCGCCAATTGACGTTGACGTAAGCGTCAACCAGGCTAGCCCGTACGGCGGGCCCTGACCTGACCCGCAACCGGCCCCGTCATCACACGGCCGCTACTTCCGGAGAATTCTCATGACCGACCTGTCGGTATCGCAAAACCTGACTGCCTACACCCCCGCCAACAAAGTCCGCTTCGTGACAGCGGCTTCGCTCTTCGATGGCCATGACGCATCGATCAACATCATGCGGCGCATCCTGATGTCTCAGGGTGCCGAGGTCATTCACTTGGGCCACAATCGCTCGGTCGATGAAATCGTCACCGCCGCGCTGCAGGAAGACGCGCAGGGCATTGCGATTTCCAGTTATCAGGGCGGTCATGTCGAGTACTTCAAGTACATGATCGATCTGCTCGAGTCACGCGGCGGTGCGCACATCAAAGTCTTCGGCGGCGGCGGTGGTGTGATCGTGCCTTCCGAGATTAAAGAGCTGCATGACTATGGTGTGGCGCGCATTTTTAGTCCGGAAGACGGACAGCGTATGGGCCTGGTCGGCATGATCACCTACATGATCCAAGCCTGCGACACCGACCTCTCGGTACACGCGCCTACCACCCTCGATGTGCTGACCACAGGCGACATGGTCGCGCGCCAGCGCCCACTCGCGCAATTGATCACGGCACTGGAAAACAGCAAAGCGTCTGCCACACTGAAAAAATCACTGCACGACGCTGCAGCAAAAGTTCGCATTCCTGCGCTAGGCATTACCGGTACCGG
>CANKWG010000058.1 GCA_947487325.1 Oxalobacteraceae bacterium
CGAGTGAAACTTCAGGCCGCCAATGGGTTGACTTTGCCACCAATGAGTTTGGATGATCTTTCACTCGAAGGCAGTTGGTCACTGCGTGATAAAAAGCAATTGGCGATGCGTGTTGACGCGATGCGTTTTTCACAGGCGGGCGTGTTAGGTGCGCTTACAGGTAGCTACACTATGCCTTTGCCGCTATCAGCCAGCAGATTGGGTGAGCTGGATCTGAAACTGCAGATTCCTGTAATTGAATTGAGTTATGTGCCGCGCTATCTTCCTGCTTTAGTGGGGAGTGATACGCGTGAGTGGCTGAGTTTGGCGCTGCTGGAGGGTCGTGCGCGTGACCTGACGCTGGTGATCAAGGGAGATCTTGATCAATTTCCGTTCCAACAAAAAAACACCGCGGGTAATGCGCCCGGTGTCTTTAAACTGACAGCAAAAATAGAAAAAGGAACGCTCAGCCCCGCACCCAAAGAACTGTCTCAGGATCGGCGTACGCTTCTCTGGCCAAAGATCGAAGACATACAAGGTAACCTTGTTTTGGACAGTGCCCGTATACAGATCCATGCGGACAGCGCAAAAACTTCAGGGGTTGCGCTGTCTGAAGTTCATGCGGTGGTGCCGGACTATATGAGCAGCAAGCCCATGCTTGATGTCAGTGGCGTGGCGCAGGGCTCATTGCAATCCATGCTGGCCTATGTCAGCGCAACCCCAGTGATAAGCTGGATCGACGACTTCACCGAGGAGACCAGGGCCAGCGGTAATGCAAGGTTGGGCTTGAAACTACAATTGCCTCTGGTCGGCGCGGGACCTTCTACCGTACAAGGTAACCTCAAGTTTACGGGCAATGAGGTGCAATTGTGGCGAGCGTGGCCTGCAGCTCAGCAAGTCACCGGTGAATTGAATTTTTCAGAGCAGGGATTTCAATTGCCGGCCATACAGGCAGTTTTTCTTGGCAGCCCCGTATCGCTGAGTGGTGGCACTCAGCGCGATGGCTCCACGCAAATCAAGTTAGATGGGTCTGTCAATCCAGACGCTGCATCTCGCGTGATGACCGCACCCATCGCGAAGCGTGTGTTGAAAAAAATCAGCGGCAGCACCCGTTACACAGCTAACCTGAAAATCAGGAATCAGCGTCCTGAGTTGACCATAGAATCCTCAATGGTCGGCCTAGCGCTCGATTTCCCTACGCCGCTGCAGAAATTACCTATCGAAAGCTGGCCTCTGCGCCTGACGTTACAGCCCTTGCTGGCACCGGACGGCATCACCGCAACAGAAGAAATTCGAATCAGCCTTGGACGCAATATCAATGCGCGTTATTTGCGCCAGCGTAGCAATGCCCGCAACGGTACGTGGCGGATGGTGCGTGGCGGTGTTGGTGTGAACACAGCCGCACCACAGCCAGACAGTGGTCTGGCCATTCAACTTAATATGCCATCGTTCAATGCGGATGTCTGGCGATCAACGATTGCTGCGCTCACTGCAGAGACGGGTACGGGGCCGACGGATAATCCATCGACTGTACCGGGTACCGGACAGAGCTCGACTCAGGGCGTTATAAACAGCACAGATTTCGCGGCGTTTTTTACTCCCGATACGTTCAATCTTCGTGCGAACGAGCTGACAGTCTTCGATCGCCCAATCGATAATGTGGTGTTGGCGGCAACGCGCCAGCGGCTGGGATGGAAATTCAATATTCAATCTGATGAAGTGGTCGGTCAGGCGAACTGGGAAGATCCCTCATCCGAGCGGGGCGCGGGCAAGATCACGGCTCGCTTGTCTTCACTAAAAATAGAACGCTCAGTAGATGCTGACGTAACCGAACTGCTGAGTGGTAAAAAATCTGCTGCAGAGTTGCCGGGGCTGGATATCGTTGCTGATAGTTTCGAACTGCGTGGCATGAAACTCGGTCGACTTGAATTGGCGGCCACCAATGCGGCGATCATGACACCCGGCAGAGAATGGCGGATCAGCAAGCTCACCCTGAACAATCCTGATGCGAGCCTGCGCGCAACGGGACGCTGGTTGTTGAATGGTAACGATGGCCAGTCCACGCTCAATTACGAACTCGACATTAACGATGCCGGTCATCTGCTCGACCGAGTCGGCTTTGAGAAAGCGATCAAGGGTGGCAAAGGTCGAATGGAAGGTGATCTTAGTTGGAAAGGTTCACCCTCCGCATTCGATTTTCCCACCTTGTCCGGCAATATGAATTTGCGGATTAATTCGGGTCAATTTTTGAAGGCAGACCCGGGCGCGGCAAAGCTATTGAGTGTGATGAGTCTGCAGTCTCTGCCGAGACGGCTGACGCTGGATTTTCGTGATTTGTTTACTGACGGTTTTGCGTTCGACAGTATTGCCAGTACTGCTGTCATATCACGTGGGGTACTAAAGACCGACACCTTCAAGATGCGTGGTGTGAATGCCGTGGTACTCATCGACGGCTCGGTAGATCTGAGTGAGGAAACGCAGAATCTGAATGTCGTTGTTATCCCGGAAATCAATGCGGGTGGCGCGTCCGTAATTTACGGTCTGGCAGTCAACCCCGTCATAGGCTTGGGCTCTTTCCTTGCGCAGCTTTTTCTGAAGAATCCACTTTCTCAGGCACTGTCACAAGAGTACGTGATCACAGGCTCTTGGAAAGATCCGGTCGTCAAAAAATCGACCAGCAAGCGTAAAGTGGATACCACGTCCACAGACGCAGAAAAAGCCAGCGGGCAGTGATGACAAAGCCAGGAACGCCTATGCCAACAAGCATCAAAATAGCTGCGGTGCAGATGGTCTCCACACCGGAGCCAACCGATAACATGCAGACCGTCGAACGACGCGTTCGTGAAGCCGCTGATGCCGGCGCTTCGCTGGTGTTATTGCCCGAGTACTGGCCGCTGCTCGGACGTACCGAACTCGACAAACTGCATCACGCTGAAACACCGGGCCAAGGGCCGCTGCAGGATTTTATGGCGCGCATAGCCCGTGACACCGGCGTGTGGCTGCTGGGTGGCACCGTACCTCTAGTCTCTGGTTTGCCCGGCAAGGTACTCAACACCTTGCTTGCCTACGATCCCCAGGGGCAGCTGTGCGCTCGTTACGACAAAATTCATTTGTTCGGATTTTCCCGCGGCGATGAATCTTTTGATGAGTCGCGCACCATCGTGCCTGGTAGTGAAGTCCGAGTGCTGGAGACACCCTTTGCACGCATCGGTCTGTCGATCTGCTACGACTTGCGATTTCCGGAACTCTATCGTGCGATGGGATCCTGTGATCTGATGGTCATGCCCGCTGCATTCACCTACACCACCGGCCGCGCCCACTGGGAAGTGCTGCTGCGCGCACGCGCCATCGAGAACCAGTGCTATGTCCTGGCTGCTGCACAGGGCGGTATCCACCCCAATGGCCGCCGCACTTGGGGCCACAGCATGCTGGTCGATCCCTGGGGTGATATTTCCGCCTCTTTGTCCGAGGGCGAGGGACTGGTCATGGGCGAGCTGGATCTCGGCCGCCAGTCCAGCGTGCGCGAGAGCTTGCCCGCGCTGGCGCACCGCACCCGCTAGCTCGGTCATGCCAGCATGAACAGGCCCCATCCAGTATGATTTCAATTTCCGGCGCTTGGCGACACAGGCGCTCAATGTCCAATCATCTCGATTCATTACTGTCAGGCTATCCAACGCTATGAAACTCATCGAACCTAATCTCCAGACCCAGAACGTTGCCCGCCAAGTCTTGCTGACGCCTAATGGACTGGACGAAGGTCATTTGCTCAAGGTGCTGGGTTCCATCTTTACGCACAAGGTTGATTACGCCGATCTCTATTTCCAGTTCACCAAGAGCGAGAGCTGGAGCCTGGAGGAGGGTATCGTCAAGACAGGTAGTTTCTCGATTGATCAGGGCGTTGGTGTACGAGCCGTATCCGGCGACAAAACCGCTTTCTCGTATTCGGATGAGATCTCAGAGCGCGCGCTGCTCGAAGCCGCCGCCGCAACGCGCACCATCGGACGTCAGGGTGCAGGCAAGATAAAAGTCGCCTCGGCCATCCAACCTGGCACAGCGCGCTCGCTTTACTTGCCCAAGGATCCATTTGTGTCACTGGATGCGACTGCGAAAGTGAATTTGCTGGAGAGAATCGAAAAAATTGCGCGTGCCAAGGATCCCCGCATCGTGCAAGTCATGGCTGGTCTGGCCGGTGAGCATGATGTGGTGCTGGTGGTCCGCAGTGATGGCGTGATCGCGGCGGACATTCGCCCGCTGGTGCGCCTGTCGCTGACGGTAATCGCCGAGCAGAACGGCCGCCGCGAAGTGGGTACTGCCGGCGGTGGTGGCCGTTATGACTTTGCTTATTTCAGCGATGAGCTGCTCGAAAAATATGCTTCCGAAGCGGTGAACGCCGCGCTCGTCAATCTTGAATCACGGCCAGCGCCTGCGGGCCCCATGACCGTCGTGCTGGGACCGGGCTGGCCGGGCGTGCTGCTGCACGAAGCCATAGGCCATGGCCTTGAGGGTGACTTCAATCGCAAAGGATCAAGCGCTTTCTCCGGACGTATTGGCCAGCGTGTCGCCGCCAAAGGCGTCACCGTTGTTGATGACGGCACTATCGCTGACCGTCGTGGTTCCCTGAATGTCGATGACGAGGGTAATCCCACCCAGTGCACCACCCTGATCGAAGATGGCATCCTCAAGGGCTACATTCAGGACACGCTGAACGCGCGCCTCATGAAAATGCCTGCCACTGGCAATGGTCGGCGCGAATCGTACGCCCACCTGCCCATGCCACGCATGACCAATACCTACATGCTGGGCGGTGACCGCGACCCCGAAGAAATCCTCGCCTCGGTAAAAAATGGTCTCTATGCGGTTAACTTTGGTGGTGGCCAGGTCGATATCACGAACGGCAAATTTGTCTTCTCGGCCAGTGAGGCCTGGATGATAGAAAACGGCAAGCTGGCCTACCCGGTCAAGGGCGCCACGTTGATTGGCAATGGTCCGGATGTACTGAACCGAGTGTCCATGATCGGCAATGACATGCGCCTTGATTCTGGCGTGGGTGTCTGCGGCAAGGATGGGCAGAGCGTGCCGGTGGGTGTCGGTCAGCCGACCTTGCGCATTGAGGATCTCACGGTGGGCGGTACGGGCTGATTGTCTTTACCTTCCTTAATCTCTTGATTATCGGTTTGGCAAGCTGACTTGCCAAACCGAGGGATTTATAGCACCATCCGGTTTCTGACTGACGCCGACTTGTATAAAACGATGTCTCTGCTACGCTTTTACTTTTTCTTTTACTTTAGCTACCCCAGCCCTACGGCGGTGGAGAAGCGGTAAGTTCACGTAAAAGCAAAGCGAACACGAACCGAATCTTAGAAACCGCCAGGGATGGCGGTTTTTTTATTTTTGCGCGAAACATTCCTGGAGAAACCCATGCCACGCACCGATGACCTGAGGATTAGAGAGTTGAAGGAACTGACACCACCGTCGCACCTGATACGCGAATTTCCGTGCTCGGAAAAAATCGCGACTGTCACCGCGAATTCACGTCAGGCCTTGCATCGTATCTTGCATGGTCAGGATGACCGCATGATGGTCGTGATCGGACCTTGCTCGATTCACGACACCAAAGCGGCAATGGAATATGCACGGCTTCTGGTCGAGCAGCGCGATCGATTCAAAGATGATCTCGAGATCGTCATGCGCGTTTATTTCGAGAAGCCACGCACCACGGTAGGCTGGAAAGGTCTGATCAATGATCCGTTTTTGGACAACAGTTTCCGCATCAATGACGGTTTGCGACTCGCGCGCGAGCTGCTGATGAACATCAACGAGCTTGGTCTGCCGGCAGGTACTGAATTTCTGGATGTGATCAGCCCACAATACATTGCCGATCTGATCAGCTGGGGTGCCATCGGTGCCCGTACGACTGAGTCGCAGGTGCACCGCGAGCTCGCCTCAGGTTTGTCTTGTCCGGTAGGTTTTAAAAACGGCACGGATGGCAACATCAAAATTGCTGCTGACGCCATCAAGGCAGCCTCACAACCTCACCACTTTTTGTCGGTCACCAAAGGTGGCCACTCCGCCATCGTATCCACGAACGGTAATGAGGATTGCCACATCATCCTGCGCGGCGGTAAAGCACCTAATTACGATGCGGCTAGCGTTGAAGAAGCTGCCAAAGCACTGGCATCGAACGGACTCTCTCAGAAATTGATGATTGATTCCTCCCATGCGAACAGCTCGAAGAAGCCGGAGAATCAAGTACCTGTCTGTGCTGATATTGCCGCGCAGGTCGCGGGTGGTGACGACAGGATCATTGGTGTGATGGTGGAGTCCCACTTGGTGGCAGGTCGTCAGGATCTGGTAGCGGGCAAGGAGCTGACTTATGGTCAATCTATTACCGATGGTTGTATTGATTGGAAGAGCAGCCTCACGGTGCTAGAAGGCCTGGCTGCAGCGGTTCGTCAGCGTCGTATCGCGAAGACGGATTGAACCTCGTTGAATCAACTTGATGGGGGCACTGCCAGAGTAGTGATGGATCCCCCCTTGCAGGGCGCATCATGGCGAGTACGCCATGACCGTTTTACGGGCAGACCGCATGCGGCCTGAAACCCCCGCTCCACCCTGCGCCGGGATGACGATTTTGAAGCCAAAAGTTCTTCAAACGTCATTCCGGCGCAGGCCGGGATCCAGCGTCTTCGACCTCGCCTCAATCCCGAAAATTATTAAATTCCAGCGGCAAATCCGTCACATCTTTTCTCAGCATCGCCATCGTCGCCTGCAAATCATCGCGCTTGGCGCCAGTCACGCGTAATGAATCACCCTGAATACTTGCCTGCACCTTGATCTTGCTGTCCTTGATCAGGCGCTGAATCTTTTTGGCATCCTCAGTCTCAATACCTTTTTTCACGCGGATGACCTGCTTGACTTTGTCGCCGCCGATTTTTTCGATCTTGCCGATATCAAGAAAACGCACGTCCACATTGCGCTTGGCCATTTTGCCGGTCAGCACATCCCGGACCTGACTCAGCTGAAAATCGCTGTCGGCATAAGCCGTCAGTTCGAGTTCTTTCTGCTCGACTCGCGCGTCACTGCCCTTGAAGTCAAAGCGTGTGCCGATCTCCTTGTTGGCCTGCTCGACGGCATTCTTGACTTCGACCTGATTTGCTTCGGATACAACGTCAAACGATGGCATGCTGGATTCCTCCTGAAACGGGTATGGCGTGGATTCTAGCGGAAAAAATTCGGCCAGCCGGTGGCCGGTATAATCCGGCGCTGATGAAGACCGCACTCACCCGCCGGCACGATGTCTCTTTGCGCGAACTCAATACCTTCGGTATCGATGCGCATGCCCACACCTTTGTCAGCGTCAAAACCGTCGCAGATCTGGAAGCCATTGCCGCGGATCCTCAACTTTCAGCGCTGCCGCGCCTGATTCTGGGCGGTGGCAGTAATCTGCTGCTGACGAAGGATTTCAGCGGTCTGGTACTGCACATGGTGAACACCGGCCGCATGGTGGTCGGCGAATCAGAACAGCAGGTAATCGTCCGTGCGGAGGCAGGTGAGAATTGGCACGAGTTCGTCCAGTGGACACTCGCCCAAGGTTTGCCGGGTTTGGAAAATCTTTCGCTCATCCCCGGTAGTGTAGGCGCGGCACCGATACAGAATATCGGTGCCTACGGCAGCGAACTCGCAGAATTTTTTCATTCGCTGACCCTGTTTGATTTTGCGACACGCGAGACGCGGGTACTCAGCCGTGAGAACTGCAACTTCGGCTACCGCGACAGTATCTTCAAACACGCATTGCGCGACAGGGCAGTGATCATCGACGTCAGCTTTGCTCTGCCACGCCAATGGCATCCCAACCTGCGGTACGCAGAGTTGGCCGCTGAGCTTGCCGCGCACAGCGTTTCAGACCCCACCGCACAAGACATTGCCGATGCCGTCATCGCCATTCGCCGACGCAAGCTACCTGATCCAGCACAGATAGGCAATGCGGGTAGTTTTTTCAAGAATCCGGTTGTCAGCCAAGCGCAGCACGCGCAATTGCTGGCAAAGTATCCCCAGCTAGTGAGTTACGCGCAGGCCGATGGCAGCGTCAAACTGGCAGCGGGCTGGATGATTGATCAGTGTGGCTGGAAAGGGCGTTCTGTCGGTGCTGCAGGTGTGCATGATCGACAGGCATTGGTTCTGGTTAACCGGGGAGGGGCGGCGGGTTCGGACGTACTCGCGCTCGCTACAAAAATTGTTGAAGATGTCCGGACTCGGTTTGGCGTGTCGCTGGAAACCGAGCCCGTTATCGTTTGATGCTCTGAGTTAAACCAAGCGATGTATCAGCCAAAATGGCAGACATAATCCACCGGCTCAGTCGCCTCAATCTCAAAGCTTGAATTGCCTGGCACATTAAAGCTCTGACCAGCCTCGTAGGATGTCCAGTCTGCCTCACCTTTGATGCGCGCACGGCATTTGCCTGCGGTGATTTCCATGATCTCAGGTACACCTGTGTTGAATACCAGTGATGATGGCAAGATCACGCCGACCGATTTTTTGGTGCCATCAGCGAGCATGACGGTATGCGATACGCATTTGCCGTCAAAGAAGACGTTGGATTTTTTGATGACAGAGACGTTGTCGAATTGGTTGCTCATTTTATTTTTCCTTCGGGGTCAATTCAGAGGGCGTCATGCCGGCGTCGGCCGGCATCCAGTGGCTTTGCGTTTTATGCGAAAGACGCTGGACCCCGGCCTTCGCCGGGGTGACAGTTCAAGCATGGGTGGTAACAGTTCATGCATCGGTAGTGACAGTTCAAGTATCGATGGTGACTGACAAAATTTTATTTGCCACGCTTGATCTTGGCATTCGCTGCAATCCGCATACGCAGCGCATTGAGTTTGATAAAGCCACCGGCATCCGCCTGATTGTAGGCGCCGCCATCTTCATCAAACGTCGCGATATTCATGTCAAACAGCGAATCAGTTTTTGAATCACGCGAAACCACGATGACATTACCTTTGTAGAGCTTCACGCGCACCCAGCCATTCACGCTCTGCTGTGTATGGTCGATCAGGGTCTGTAGGGCGACGCGTTCTGGTGCCCACCAGTAGCCGTTGTAAATCAGCGAGGCATAACGCGGCATCAAATCATCTTTTAGGTGAGCGACTTCGCGATCGAGTGTGATGGATTCAATCGCACGGTGCGCGCGCAGCATGATGGTGCCGCCCGGTGTTTCATAGCAGCCGCGTGATTTCATACCCACATAGCGGTTCTCGACCAAGTCAAGACGACCAATACCGTGCTTGCCACCCAGACGATTCAATTCCGTCAGCACAGCCGCCGGCGAGAGTCGCTTGCCATTCAGGCTGACGATATCGCCATGCTCGAATTCGATATCGAGATACTCTGCTGCATCCGGCGCCGCTTCGGGGCTGACGGTCCAACGCCACATCGATTCTTCCGCTTCGGCACTGGGGTTTTCCAGATGGCGGCCTTCGAAGCTGATATGCAGCAGATTGGCATCCATCGAATACGGCGCGCCACCGTTCTTGTGCTTCATGTCGATCTCGATGCCGGCATCTTCGGCATACTTCAGCAGCTTCTCGCGTGAGAGCAGATCCCATTCGCGCCAAGGTGCAATGATTTTTACATTCGGCATCAACGCATAAGCACCGAGCTCAAACCGTACCTGATCATTGCCCTTGCCAGTCGCGCCATGCGAGATGGCATCGGCACCGGTTTCTCGTGCGATCTCAATCAGACGTTTGGCAATCAGCGGGCGTGCAATCGACGTACCCAGCAGATATTCGCCTTCGTAAACAGTATTGGCGCGGAACATCGGAAAAACGAAATCACGCACGAATTCTTCACGTACATCATCAATAAAAATATTCTCCGGCTTGATGCCGAACTTGATCGCCTTGGCGCGCGCTGGTTCCAGCTCTTCACCCTGACCAAGGTCAGCAGTAAACGTGACGATTTCGCAGTGATAATGATCTTGCAGCCATTTCAGAATGACCGAGGTGTCCAATCCGCCCGAGTAGGCTAGGACAACTTTTTTGATATCGCTCATGTGCTTGTTTTCCCTGATTACAGTAACGAATTAAATTTTTCCGAGTACCAGATACTCGAGCAAGGCTTTTTGTACATGCAGTCGGTTTTCCGCTTCATCCCAGACCACGGACTGCGGTCCGTCCATTACTTCAGCCGACACTTCCTCGCCACGATGTGCGGGTAAGCAGTGCATGAACAAGGCGTCCTTGTTTGCGCGTTTCATTTTTGGCGCATCAACAATCCAACCATCGAAAGCCTTCAGACGTGCGGCATTTTCTTCTTCATAGCCCATGCTGGTCCAGACATCGGTCGTCACCAGATCGGCGCCTTCGCAAGCATCGGACGGATTCTTGAACACCGTATAGCGTTGATTATCAGCAGATACCAGTGCCGGGTTGATGTCATAGCCAGCGGGTGTGGAGACATTCAGATGGAAGCCGAACACCTCCGCCGCTTGCAGCCATGAATACAGCATATTGTTGGCATCACCGACCCAGGCCACAGTTTTGCCGGCTATAGAGCCGCGATGCTCAATATAGGTGAACACATCGGCGAATACCTGACAGGGGTGATGTTCATTGGTCAGACCATTAACGACCGGCACCCGCGAATTGGCCGCGAAGCGGTTAATAATCTCCTGACCAAAGGTGCGGATCATGATGATGTCGCACATACGGGACATCACCTGCGCTGCGTCTTCCACCGGTTCGCCACGGCCCAACTGGCTGTCACGGGTGTTCAGGTAAATGGCGGCGCCGCCAAGCTGATGCATGCCCGCCTCGAAGGACAGCCGTGTACGCGTGGAATTCTTTTCGAAAACCATGACCAGCGTGCGATCCATCAGTGGATGGTAGGGCTCGTAGTTTTTGAATTTGCGTTTGATGATCTTCGTGCGCTCGATCAGATAGTCGTACTCCGCAAGCGAGAAGTCGGCAAACTGCAGATAATGTTTGATTGCCATAAATGAAAAACGGCAGCTAGCCAGGCCGGCAGCCGCCGAGTGTTTTAACCCTTTGGATTATAAGGGGTTTGGGCGTATTCGGACAG
>CANKWG010000059.1 GCA_947487325.1 Oxalobacteraceae bacterium
CGTCGCGATGCAGACCAGACCCGAGGGCGTCTGCCGCAATTGATCTGCACTGGCCAGCCGGCGGTTGATTTGTGCGGCAACCGCTTTGTCTAGGGCAGCGTCATCCATCGTGAAACCCGGCCGAGCGGCAATGCACAGATGGGCTTCGTTGAACAGGGCGGTCCACTCATGCCAAGTATGCAAATTGATCAGCTGGTCTGCGCCCATTATCAGCGCAAGCGACACATCGCGGCCCAGCTCGCTACGTAAAGAGCGCAAGGTGTCGATCATGTAGCTGGGACCCTCGCGACGGATTTCCTGTTCATCGATACAAATCGGTGTAGGCCAGCCATCGAAGGCCGCGTGCAGCATCGCAATGCGATGCACAGCCGGTGTGACCATGTCCGGCTTTTGCCAAGGTCGACCACTGGGTATCAGTCGCAGTTCATCAGGATGCAGCAGTGTGCAAAAGTAGCGTGCCAGTCCGACATGACCCGAATGCACCGGATCGAAGCTACCACCCAGCAGCAGCACGCTGTGCACACTCATGCAGACAGCCAGTCACGATGCGGCAGAAAATCCGTATAGAGTTTCGCTTCGGGCGAGCCGTCCTCAGGCCGCCAGTCGTAACGCCATTTGACGATAGGTGGCATCGACATCAGGATAGATTCAGTGCGTCCACCCGACTGCAGACCAAACAAGGTACCGCGGTCAAAGACCAGATTGAACTCCACATAACGGCCACGACGATAAGCCTGGAAATCACGCTCGCGCTCGCCATACGCAATATCTTTGCGGCGCTTCAGAATCGGCAGGTAGGCATCAATAAAATGATCGCCAACGCTTTGTGTCATGGCAAAGCTCTGCTCAAAGCCTGCTGTATTGAAATCATCAAAAAACACACCGCCAACACCACGCGCTTCCTTGCGGTGCTTCAGATAGAAGTATTCATCGCACCATTGCTTGAAGCGCGGATGCAACTCTGAACCGAATGGGTTAAGCGCGTTGCGGCAGGTTTGGTGAAAATGTTGCGCGTCTTCTTCGAAGCCATAGTAGGGCGTCAGATCCATGCCGCCACCGAACCACCAGACACGCTGATCGCCTTCGCCTGTCGTGGTGAAGAAGCGCACGTTCATGTGCACGGTCGGTGCGTAAGGATTACGCGGATGAAAAACCAGCGACACGCCCATCGCTTCCCAAGGATGACCGGCCACTTCAGGACGATTGGCTGCAGCGGAGGGCGGCAGGCTCATACCTTTGACATGCGAAAAACCCACGCCACCACGCTCAAGTACATTGCCTTCTTCAATCAAACGCGAAATACCGCCACCACCCTCGGGTCGTTCCCAGCTGTCGCGTATGAACTGCTTGCCATCGACCGCCTCAGCAGCAGACACGATACGCTCTTGCAGCGACAAAAGCCAAGTCCTGACGGCATTCGGGTCGGGCGTGTTCATGGATTTTCCTTTTTTTGCTAATGATATTCAGGCAGGTCGTTTCAGCGCACGCCAGCCTATATCGCGACGAAACTGCATACCGTCAAACTGAATCTGATCCAAGGCTTCATACGCATGTTTCTGAGCGACTCGAACGCTGTCACCTAGACCCACCACACACAACACGCGTCCTCCCTGCGTTGTGAGCGCTTTGTTGTCCAGTGATGTACCGGCATGAAACGTCATGCTGTGTTCGGTTTCTTCTGGGATGCCGGTGATCACATCATTTTTGCGCGGCGCATCTGGGTAACCGCTTGCGGCCATCACCACGCCGAGCGCGGTGCGTCTATCCCAGTCGAGCTCTATTTCATCGAGCGTACCGGCTACGGCATGTTCCATGACTGAGACCAGATCGGTTTTCAGGCGCGCCATGATGGGCTGCGTCTCCGGGTCGCCCATGCGGCAATTGAACTCTAGTGTTTTGGGATTGCCCTCGGCATCAATCATCAGGCCGGCATACAGAAAGCCCGTATACGGAATGCCATCTTTGGCCATGCCTTGCACGGTCGGTTGAATGATCTCGCGCATCACGCGCGCATGCAGTTGCGGTGTGACGATAGGTGCAGGCGAATAGGCACCCATGCCACCCGTATTTGGACCAAGATCCTGGTCCAGCAAACGCTTGTGGTCTTGACTGGTTGCCAGCGGGAGCATGTTTTTGCCGTCAACCATGACGATGAAGCTGGCTTCTTCACCCTCAAGAAATTCTTCGATCACCACGCGCGCGCCGGCATCACCAAAGCGATTGTCCGACAACATCATGTCGATGGCGCTGTGAGCTTCTTCCAGTGTCATCGCGACCACCACGCCCTTGCCAGCAGCGAGGCCGTCGGCCTTGATCACGATTGGGGCGCCTTGCTCATCAATGTAGCGATGCGCTGCATCCGCATCCGAAAAAGTCTGATACCTCGCTGTCGGTATGCCGTGGCGTTCCATGAAAGCCTTGGCAAAGTCCTTCGAGCTTTCCAGCTGCGCTGCCTTGCGGGTAGGACCGAAAATCTTCATGCCACGCTCGCGGAAGATATCCACGATGCCCGCGGCCAGCGGTGCTTCCGGGCCGACGACAGTCAGCGTAACCTGCTCTTGCTGCGCAAAATCTGCCAACGCAACAGGATCGGTGATGGCGACATTCTTCATACGCGCATCAAGCGCGGTGCCGCCATTGCCAGGTGCGACCAGCCCCATCTGTATGCGTTTGGATTGCGCCAGCTTCCAGGCCAGTGCGTGTTCGCGGCCACCAGAACCTACAACAAGAATTTTCATGAAAGCTTCAGGTCAGGTTATCGTTTCGGAATTGCCTTTGCAGGCTCGTCAGAATCAAAATACTCAAGCAGCAAGCCGCGCAATGATCGCGCCGCCTTGCCCACAAGTGTTGCTTAGTCTTCTATTACAGCATTGGTATAAACCTCTTGGACATCATCGAGGTTTTCCAGCGCATCCAGCAGCTTCTGCATTTTCACCGCATCATCACCGGTGAATTCCGTATTCGTCGATGGCTTCATGGTGACTTCAGCCACTTCAGGTTTGAAGCCAGCTTTCTCTAAAGTTTCGCGCAAATTTGAAAAAATTTGCGGGTCGCAGAGAACTTCAAAGCCACCTTCATCATCAGCAATCACATCATCCGCGCCTGCCTCGAGTGCGGCTTCCATGAGTGCATCTTCATTTGTGCCGGGCGCAAACAGTAGCTGGCCGCAATGATTAAACAGAAAAGCCACCGAACCCTCGGTGCCCATGTTGCCGCCGTATTTCGAAAAGGCATGCCGCACTTCGGCCACCGTACGCACGCGGTTGTCTGTCATGCAGTCAACGATGATGGCAGCGCCGTTCAGGCCGTAGCCTTCGTAGCGGATCTCTTCATAGTTCACGCCTTCCAGGCCACCAGTGCCGCGCTGGATGGCTCGGGTCACGTTGTCCTTGGGCATATTGGCGTCGGCCGCCTTGTCGATGGCCAGACGCAGACGAGGATTGCTCGCAATGTCACCGCCGCCCATGCGGGCAGCGACGGTTATTTCCTTGATCAGCCGGGTCCAGATCTTGCCGCGCTTTGCATCAGTCGCGGCCTTTTTGTGCTTGATATTGGCCCATTTGCTATGTCCTGCCATGTGCTTTCTTTCCGGATTTCGTTACTTGCCTTGCAATTCGTGCAGTACGCCGGGAGGCGTTTGCGTAGACAGTATTTTCGCCTGTACTGGCGGATGAATAGGGGGCAGATCTTAACATACCGGCCCCTGCGAAAACCCGCCGCAAATGGCGGCTTCGCCAATGCCAAAGGCCGTATGACGGTGCCCCCAGTAGAATCCTTGCATACCCTTCCTTACCTCTAGCCGCCCGCATATTTCATGCCTTCCAGCACCCTTACGCTCGACCAACAGCATGCGAACCGTCGGTGGTTTCTTGTTGGATTGGCAATGGCGCTAATCGGGGCAGTCCTATTTTCAGGCAAAGCCATTGTGGTCAAGCTACTCTATCGTCATCAGGTGGATGCCATGACGGTGCTAGCTTTCAGAATGCTGTTCTCGCTGCCTGCCTTTGGCATCATCGCGCTGGTACAGATGAAGCGTCAGCCCCCGTTGGCAATGGCGGACCGCTGGCGCATGGTTCAACTGGGCTTTCTGGGCTACTACCTGTCGAGTTATCTGGATTTCATTGGGCTGGCCTATATTTCCGCGGGACTGGAGCGGCTGATCCTCTTTCTCACGCCATCGTTCGTGTTGCTGATGTCGGTGTTCTTGTTAAAAAAGCGGGTCAGCTCCCTCGAGTGGCTGGCGCTGGCCATCTGCTATGGCGGTACGATGCTGGTCTTCATTCACGATGTCCGTCTGGGTGGGGCGAATGTGCTGGTGGGCGGGGCTTTCGTGCTTGGCAGCGCGCTGAGTTATGCGATGTACTTGCTGTTTTCGGGCGAGCTGGTGCAGCGGGTTGGCACCTTGAGGCTGGTGTCTTATGTGATGTGCGTGTCGGCGCTAGCGTCCATTGCGCAGTTTTTGCTGCTGCGATCACCGGCCTTGCTGCTGCAGTCGGCAGAGGTGTATGGGCTTTCCCTGATCAATGCCGTATTTTGCACCGTGTTGCCCGTATTTCTCACCATGATGGCCATCGCCCGCGTGGGTGCGCCGGTGGCATCGCTCGCGGGCATGGCCGGGCCGGTGTCGACTTTGTTTTTGGCTGCGTGGCTGTTACAGGAACCCATAGCTGGGATACAGCTGGTCGGTACGGCGCTGGTATTGGCGGGGATTTATTTGTTGTCCAGAAAGAAGAAATAAAACCTTGGACCCTATGACGCCAGCGTCGTTAGGTCTGCTTGCCAGTGAGCTTGGCGCCGCGGTCTGAACTACCGCAGTTTGAAGTTATCATTCGTGTTTTATCGTTTAATCATTTTTTGGCAGGTACAGTCATGACAAAAGCAATACGGTGTTTCAGCAACGGTGGTGCCGAGGTGATGTCCTATGTCGACGTTGAGGTCGGCGAACCGGGCCCCGGCGAAGTCAGAGTCCGTCATCACGCGATTGGTCTCAATTACATCGACGTCTATTTCCGTACGGGCCTCTACCCGCAGCCTTTGCCCGCCGGGCTGGGCATGGAAGGTGCGGGTGTAATTGAAGCCGTTGGCGCAAACGTCACGCACGTAAAAGAGGGCGATCGTGTGGCCTATGCGACGCGTCCCCCAGGTGCTTACGCAGAGGCGCGTGTGATGCCGGCTGAAGCACTGGTCAAGCTCCCCGATTCTGTCAGCTTCGAAACAGCTGCTGCGATGATGCTGCAGGGATTGACAGTGCAGTATCTGTTTCACCGCACTTTCCCGCTCAAAGGCGGTGAGACGATTCTGTTCCACGCCGCAGCGGGTGGTGTGGGCCTGATCGCCTGTCAGTGGGCGCGTGCGCTGGGTGTGACGATGATCGGCACGGTCGGCTCGGATGAAAAAGGCGCGCTTGCCAAGGCACATGGCTGCACGCACATCATCAACTACAACAAGGAAAACTTCGTTGAGCGCGTCAAAGAAATCACCGAAGGTAAGGGTGTGCCCGTGGTGTATGACTCGATCGGCAAAGACACTTTCATTGGTTCGCTGGATTGCCTATCGCCACTGGGAACGATGGTGAGTTATGGCTCTGCTTCCGGTCCCGTGCCGCCGTTTTCGCTCAATGAGCTCGCCTCGCGCGGATCGCTGTTCATCACACGCCCGACGCTTTTTGCGTATGCAGCCAAGCGCAGCGATCTCGAAGCCATGGCTGCCGACTTGTTCCGCATGGTCGAAAGCGGCAAAGTAAAAATTGAGATCAATCAGCGTTATGCACTGAGCGACGTACAACAGGCGCATCGTGATCTCGAAGACCGCAAGACCACAGGTTCAACCATCTTGCTGCCCTGAGATAGTTCAATGCGAGAAGAGAACGAGCAGGACAACCCGATGCAGCATCCCGACGAGCAACCGTCGGGTGCTGATCATGGTCCGCATTTCGGCAGACTCCTGATCGTCCTTGCAGTGGCCGTGATGTTACTGGGACTGATTACCTGGGCCTCGGTGGCCTACGTAACATGAATTTAACGTGAATGAAACGTACTGCGACGTGAATGTGATGTGAATACGAGATGAATGTGACTTGAGCGCAGGCTCGGCCTGTCAGGGTTTGGCATCAAGTTTCATTTCGATGATACGCGGGATACCGCTCTTGCCCGGAAACTCCGCAAATGCGCTGCGCACCAGATAGGGCAGGATCTTGGCCAGGTTGCCTTCCTTGCCTTCGCTGCGCACCGTCACTTCGTACAAAGGCTGCCCGGCCAGCGTCTCATTGATTTTCAGTTTCAATTCCCGATAAAACACCGTATACCGGCGCTCCTGTTGGCGGGCGACGGGCATGCCGGACCCGAAAGGACCATAGAAGGGTGAATAGCCCGGCCATCCGCCCCAATAAGGCGAGTAATAGCCTGGCCCATACCATGGCATGCCGGACCAGGAATCAACCAGCACCGTCTCGACCAAGCGGACATCTTTCGCGTTGACTATCGCGTTGAAGCTTACTGCCAGTGCGGCATCCTTTGCATCGCCGGCTTCGCGCAAACCCTGTTTGAGCAGTTCGGCGCGGATCAGATTTTCATAACTCTGACGCTCCAGTCCGGCAGGCTCATCTTCTTTTTGCACAAAGCTGAAGGTCTTGTCCGCCATGGCCGCTGGCCATTGGTGAAAGGCAGTTACTTCGCTGCGGATCTTGCTGGCACAGCCCGAAAGCAGTAAGCAAAGGGTGGTGATGAGACAGACGACAATTCTCATGATAATTCGGTCAATTTCGATTCGGCATGTGGTGACGCACAAGCGCAAGGTTCTCATAGATTTTCGTTTGCTGCATGCAGATCGTGGATGTCGATAAGTTCAGATTGTCGGAGAAGCGTTAAAGCGACAAGCCGGACTTTTTCAGCTGAGAAACTGATGTCAAACCCTTGATTTTTCTGGTGCTCGCGTCGAATGGTGCCGCCGGCTAGCCGTTCAACCCGGAATCCTTCATTGACTCCCTTGGTAAAATGCGGTTTTCCGACTGATTCGCCATCTTCCTTATCCCATGCGTACTGATACTGCTGCCGCCATTCACCGACTGGAATACTCGCCGCCCACTTTCTGGGTCGATACGATTGACATAGGTTTTGATCTCGATCCGAAAGCTACCCGCGTTGCAGCACGCAGCGTGCTGCGGCGCAATACTGACGTTCAATCGCACGAACTGGTACTTTTTGGCGAAGACCTGACGCTGGTTGCTTTGCGGATGAATGGTCGCACGCTCGGTAAACGTGATTACCGCATCTCTGGCAGCAAACTGATCATCGACAACGCTCCCGACGAAGTCACGTTAGAAATCGAGACACTGATTGACCCCGGCAGCAATACATCGCTGATGGGCTTGTACGTCTCGAACGGTGATTTTTTTACGCAATGCGAAGCTGAGGGATTTCGCAAGATTACTTATTTCCCTGATCGCCCCGATGTCATGGCGAAATACCGGGTCATGCTGCGCGGTGACAAGGCAAGATATCCAGTACTTCTTTCTAACGGTAATCTGATCGAGCAAGGTGATATCGGCGACGGTCGTCACTATGCGCTGTGGGAAGATCCCTTCCGCAAACCTTCGTATTTGTTTGCACTGGTTGCGGGTCAACTGGTGTGTGAAGAGCAAACGCTGCGCCTCGCGTCTGGTCGAGAGGTGCTGCTGCAAGTGTGGGTGGAAGAGGGCAACCTCGACAAGACCTCGCACGCAATGGAGTCATTGATCAAGAGCATACGTTGGGATGAAGAGCGATTCGGGCTTGAGCTGGATCTCGACCGTTTCATGATCGTGGCCGTGAGTGATTTCAACATGGGCGCGATGGAGAACAAAGGTCTGAATATTTTCAACACCAAATATGTTCTCGCCAATCCACGTATTGCTACCGATGCAGATTACGGCAACATCGAATCTGTCGTCGCGCATGAGTATTTTCATAACTGGACAGGCAATCGCGTCACCTGCCGCGACTGGTTTCAGTTATCGCTGAAAGAAGGCCTTACAGTTTTCCGCGATCAGGAATTTTCCGCCGACATGATGGGCAGTGCCAGCGGTCGTGCGGTGAAACGCATCGAAGACGTGCGCGTGTTGCGCGCCGCGCAGTTCCCTGAAGACGCCGGTCCGATGGCGCATCCGGTGCGACCTGATGCTTATGTCGAGATCAATAATTTTTATACGCTAACGATTTACGAAAAAGGTTCCGAAGTCGTTCGCATGATGCAGACTTTGCTGGGCCGCGAGGGCTTCCGCAAGGGCATGGATCTTTACTTCAGTCGCCATGACGGACAGGCCGTGACTTGCGATGATTTCCGCGCCGCGATGAGCGATGCGAATGGCCGCGATCTCAGCCAGTTCGAGCGCTGGTACAGCCAGGCAGGTACGCCACGCGTGCAGGTCACGTCCCACTATGATGCAACTGCCCAGACGTATACGCTGACGATGACACAAACTTGTCCGCCAACCCCGGGACAAGACAGCAAGCTGCCTATGCATATCCCGGTCGCGATTGGTCTGCTGGATGCGCACGGCAAAGATTTACCTCTGCAGCTGGAAAACATCGCAGGACCCGAAGCGACCGAAGTGCATGTAGCGCCAACGACGCTGGTACTCGAGCTGACAGAAGCCACTCAGCGTTTTACGTTCACTGGCATCGAGCATATGCCTGTGCCATCGCTGTTGCGCAATTTCTCTGCGCCGGTGGTGCTGGATTATGGCTACAGTGATGATGAGCTGGCGTTCCTTCTTGCGCACGATAGCGATCCCTTCAATCGATGGGAAGCTGGCCAAAGACTGGCCACCCGTCGGCTATTGACCCTGGCCGCCTCGGACATTGCTGAAGATTTGCACTACGTCGTCACCGCACAAGATCAACTGTTGGCAGATGCCTTGCGCAAGCTTTTGCGTGATGCATCGCTGGATCCTGCGTTCCGTGACTCGGTATTGACGCTGCCTTCCGAAGGCATGCTCGCTGAACAGATGGACGTCATCAATCCGCAAGCTATTCATCGCGCACGTCGCGCGTTGCGTCGCCAGCTAGCGCTGGCCTTGCGTGCTGATTTGATTGACACCTATCGCTCGCATCATACCCCCGGCGCCTATCGTCCCGACCCGGCACATGCCGGTCGCCGCGCATTGCGTAACAATGCGCTCGGCTATCTGGCCGAGCTTGGTGATACGCAGTCGCACAAAATGATGCAAGACCAGCTGGACCACGCGGCAAACATGACCGATCGCATCTCAGCACTTACTGCGGTGGTGCATCATGAGGCGCCCGGTATTGCTGAGGCCTTGCAGTCGTTTTATGAAGATTTCGAGCAGGATCCCCTGGTCATCCACAAATGGTTCAGCCTGCAGGCGTCATCTCCGGCGACCGACGTAAAAGCGGTGCGCCAGTTGATGAAGAATCCAGCCTTTACTCTGAAAAATCCTAATCGTGCACGTAGTCTGCTGTTCGCATTCTGTAACAGCAACCCAGCGCGCTTTCATGCGTCCGATGGCAGTGGCCATGCTTTCTGGGCGGAGCAGGTCATTACACTCGATGCGCTCAATCCTCAGGTCGCTGCACGACTTGCGCGCTCGCTAGACCGTTGGCGCAAATATGCACCTGCCCTACAAAAATCCATGCGCGAGGCACTACAAAAAGTGTCTTCTGCTAAAAAACTGTCGAATGATGTTGCCGAGGTAATCGGCAAAGCGCTCGCCAATTGACTCTTATCCGCCAGCGAGTACCGCCATGAAACGTATCAGTCTTACGCAGTATTTGATTGAAGAGCAGCGCCTCAATAACTCCATACCTGCCGAGCTGCGACTGTTGATCGAAGTTGTCGCGCGCGCATGCAAAACCATCAGCCATGCCGTAGGCAAGGGCGCCTTGGGCGATGTTCTGGGAGCCGCCGATACCGAAAATGTACAAGGCGAAATCCAGAAAAAACTCGACATCATCTCGAACGAAATTTTATTGCAGGCCAATGAGTGGGGTGGTCATCTTGCGGCAATGGCGTCGGAAGAAATGGAAACGATCCATCCGATTCCTAACCGTTATCCGATTGGCGAATACATGCTGCTATTCGATCCGCTGGATGGTTCTTCTAATATCGATGTGAACGTTTCCATTGGTACGATCTTCTCGGTGTTGAAAGCGCCGGAAGGCATGGCCACACCGACCGAGCAAGATTTTTTACAGCCCGGCACCCGACAAGTCGCTGCAGGTTATGCGGTGTACGGCCCGCAGACCGTCTTGGTACTCACCACAGGTAATGGCGTTAACTGCTTCACGCTAGACCGCGAGATGGGTTCCTGGGTCATGACGCAGCGGGCCCTGCAGATTCCTGCGGATACGGCGGAGTATGCCATCAATGCCTCCAACAAACGTCACTGGTATCCACCCGTGACTCGCTATGTCAAAGAACTCGAAGCCGGCAAGACAGGACCGCGCGATAAAAACTTCAACATGCGCTGGATTGCCTCGATGGTTGCGGATGTTCATCGCATACTGAATCGCGGCGGCATCTTCATGTACCCCGCCGATGCCCGCGAGCCTGACAAGCCAGGCAAATTACGATTGATGTACGAAGCCAACCCCATGGCGTTCATCGTCGAGCAGGCCGGCGGTGCGGCCACGGATGGAAAAAATCGAATACTTGATATCCAACCGCACACCTTGCATCAGCGCGTGGCTGTGTTTATCGGCTCCCGCAACGAAGTCCAGCGGGTGACGGAATATCATGCCGAGTAACTTGGCTTGGTCGGAGTAGCCGTGGGTGCGCTGAGGTTTTGGCTAAGCTATTTTCTTCCGCTGATGTAGCTCAGTTGGTAGAGCAACTGATTCGTAATCAGTAGGTCGGAGGTTCGATTCCTCTCATCAGCACCATAATATAAATAAAAAATCCCGGTTCACATTTGAACTGGGATTTTTTTACAAACAGGGCAGTTATTGGCTTTAACTTATTGT
>CANKWG010000060.1 GCA_947487325.1 Oxalobacteraceae bacterium
AGGGCCGGCGTATTCAAGCGAGTCTGACGGAGCAACGCGTGTATTGCTGCCTTATTTGCGCGCGCGCGGCATCGGTCAACTCAATGGTCTCATCATCTCGCACAGCGACAACGATCATGCCGGCGGCGCCGCTTCTGTGATCGAGGGTATTTCGGTTGACTGGGTACGCTCCTCACTCCCGGAGGATCATGCCTTGCTCAGGCAAACGCCCTCGCATACCGCGTGTCGCGCAGGGCAAAGCTGGACTTGGGATGGCGTGCAATTCGACATGCTTCACCCGGATGAATACTATGCCGACGCCGATCACCCCAATGCACGTAGTTGTACCTTGCGCATTCGCTACCGCGAGCATGCGGTATTGCTGACGGGTGATATCGAAGCACCGCAGGAGCGCGCGCTGCTGGCGCGTGCTGCTGATCAGTTGTCTGCCAATGTGCTACTGGCGCCGCATCATGGCAGTGGCACCTCGTCCACGCCTGAATTTCTTACGGCCGTGTCACCGCAGCTAGCTTTATTTCAGGTGGGGTATCGCAATCGTTATCGTCATCCCAAAGCCGAAGTGCTCGATCGTTATGTGCAGCGAGGTATCAGAATCTTGCGTACCGATCAGGATGGCGCGGTGCGGGTCACGATCGGAGATGACATGACGTTCACTGCGCATCGTTGCGAACGTCGGCGCTACTGGCTTGCGCGTGATTGTCCATAAACGAATTTTGCTTGCGATTGCACAGGGATACCTACGCCTTATCCGTGTCAGCATCAAGAATTTCAGGGATGCATGGGATTCGTAAGCCGACACGCCACCACAATCAAGCTGCTGATAGCTGTGACAATTCTTGGAATGCAATGTCACGATCTTGGTGCCCAGGAGTCACTGCAAACGTTCATCAAGGAAGGACGACCCACCAGCACGCTGGAAATCGACAATGATTCATTGCTCATGCGACGCGATGACGGTTTGTATACGAGTGGCGTGCGCTTCTCGCACAGCTACCGCCTCAGTACGGCGGAGGGCTGGCGTTCTGCTGGATGGCGTTTGGGCCAGCAGTTGTATACCCCCTCGGATGTGCGCGTCCGACCGGATAATCTGAGTCCGCTCGATCGGCCGTACGCCGGCTGGTTGTATGGCGGATTTTTTTATAACGTAGCGGATTTCGATGGTAGTGAACTGGCATTCGGAATGGATGTCGGTTGCCTTGGTCCATGCGCCGGTGGGCGGCCGACCCAGACCTTTGTTCACAAAGTGTTTGATCAATTCGAGCCGCGCGGCTGGAGCACGCAGATTCGCAATGAGGCCGGTGTGGTACTCAGAGCGGGTGCGCGGGCGCCGTACTGGCGATTGAATCGTCATGCAGACGTGCGTCCCGGCGTGTCAATGAGGCTGGGCAATATTTTTACCGACCTCAGTGCCGATGCCATGTTGCGGGCCGGACGCCTCGAGCCCTCGGCGGAGGCGGGAGGGCTTTATGTCTTTGCGCGAGGGGCGCTACGAGCAGTGGCCTACGACGCCACCCTGCAAGGTGGCATGTTTTCGGACGATCAGGTGCGGACGGTCAAGCCCCGGCGCATGACCGGCGAATGGGAGCTGGGATTGCAGTGGTATCAGCGCTCTTGGGCGTGGCGGCTGTCGATCGTCAGGCGCAGCAGTGAAATTGCCGGGCTGCCGGAGTCACTGGGGCAGCAGGATTTTTTGCGCTTCTCGATCAGTTATTTCCCTCAATGACAAGCAGACCGAGGCAAATGGCATCCCATATTGGGTAAGTGCCAGAGTTCTTTGCGGTATAATTCGAATTTCCCGCGAGTGCCGTTCGGCATATCCTGCAATGACCAAGTTTGTATTTGTCACTGGCGGCGTCGTCTCATCCCTTGGCAAAGGGATTGCTGCCGCTTCTCTCGCCGCGATTCTCGAATCCCGCGGTCTCAAAGTCACCCTCCTCAAGTTAGACCCCTACATCAACGTTGATCCCGGAACGATGAGTCCGTTTCAGCATGGTGAAGTCTTCGTCACTGATGATGGCGCGGAAACGGACCTTGATTTGGGTCACTACGAGCGCTTTATCAGCGCGCGCATGAAGAAGGTCAATAATTTCACGACCGGTCAGATCTACGAATCAGTCATTCGCAAGGAACGCCGCGGCGAATATCTGGGTAAAACTGTGCAGGTCATTCCGCACATCACGAACGAGATTCAGGAATTCATTCATCGCGGCGCAGAAGGTTTTGATGTTGCCATCGTCGAAATCGGCGGCACGGTGGGTGATATCGAATCGTTGCCATTTCTTGAGGCAGCACGGCAATTGTCCTTGCGCGGCGGCCGCAACCACGCTGCCTTTGTTCATCTGACGCTGGTGCCGTACCTCGTGTCAGCTGGCGAGCTGAAAACCAAGCCCACGCAGCATAGCGTGCAAAAACTGCGCGAAATCGGCATATCGCCCGATGCCTTGTTATGTCGCGCGGACCGCCGCATCCCGGACGATGAGCGCGCAAAGATTTCACTGTTCTCTAATGTCGAAGAAGATGCGGTCATTTCCGTTTGGGACGCCGACACCATCTACAAGATTCCTCAAATGCTGCACGATCAGGGGCTCGATCGTATCGTCTGCGAAAAACTGGCTCTCACGCCCAAGCCAGCCGATTTGTCGATGTGGACGCGTCTGGTTAACTCGCTCGAGCATCCCAAGCACGAGATCAATATCGCCATGGTCGGCAAATATGTCGATCTGACTGAATCCTACAAATCGCTCACCGAAGCACTGCGACATGCTGGTATCCACACAGAATCGCGCGTGAATATCGAATATGTGGATTCGGAAGACATTGAGAATCAGGGTGCGGCCAGTCTGTCCAAATTCGACGCGATACTCGTGCCCGGTGGTTTCGGCAAGCGTGGTGTCGAAGGAAAAATTGCAGCGGCGCGCTATGCGCGTGAGAGCAAGACGCCGTACCTCGGCATCTGCCTTGGCATGCAGGTCGCATTGATCGAATATGCCCGTCATGTCGCCGGCCTGAACAACGCTAACTCCACGGAATTTGATCCCTCGACGGAAAATCCTGTTGTGGCACTGATTAACGAGTGGCAGAACCATGACGGTGTAATTGAACGCCGCGATGAAAACTCCGACCTTGGCGGCACCATGCGACTGGGCGCGCAGACTTGCGATGTCAAGCCCGGCACGCTGGCGGCCGAAATCTATGGTGCACAGGTAACCGAGCGTCATCGTCATCGTTACGAGGCCAACAATCATTATCTCGACCGTGTCGAGCAGGCAGGGCTGATCGTCTCAGCGCGCACACCCCACGAAGCGCTTTGTGAAATCATGGAATTGCCGCGTTCTGGCGACACCGCGCATCCCTGGTACATGGGTGTGCAGTACCACCCGGAATTCAAATCCACACCGCGCGATGGTCATCCGTTGTTCATTTCTTTCATCAAGGCCGCGCTGGCGCATAAAGAGGCCATCAGTCAAAGGAAGGCAGCATGAAGCTTTGTCATTTCAATGCAGGTCTTGATCAGCCATTTTTCCTCATCGCCGGCCCCTGTGTCATTGAATCGCTCGAGATGGCGATCGATACCGCAGGTCAGCTGAAAGAAATCACGGACAGCCTCGGCATTCCCTTTATCTACAAATCCTCGTTCGACAAGGCCAATCGTTCCTCGGGCAGTTCTTTCCGAGGCCTGGGCATGGAAAAAGGTCTCGACATCCTTGCGGAAGTCCGCAAACAGATTGGCGTACCGGTGCTGACCGATATCCATGAGATTGACGAGATCAAACCCGTGGCCGCTGTGGTCGATGTGCTGCAAACTCCGGCTTTCCTTTGCAGGCAGACGGATTTCATCCGGGCGTGCGCGCAATCGGGCAAGCCGGTCAACATCAAGAAGGGCCAGTTCCTCGCGCCGAATGACATGAAAAATGTCATCGACAAGGCGCGTGAGGCTGCACGTGAAGCCAATCTGCCCACCGATGTGTTCATGGCTTGCGAGCGCGGCGTGTCGTTTGGCTATAACAATCTGGTATCCGACATGCGTTCGCTGGCCATCATGCGCAATACGGGCTGCCCGGTAGTTTTTGATGCGACGCACTCGGTACAGCTCCCCGGTGGTCAGGGCACGACATCAGGCGGACAGCGTGAATTCGTTCCGGTGCTCGCGCGTGCGGCGATTGCGGTTGGCATTGCTGGCCTTTTCATGGAAACGCACCCCGATCCGGCCAATGCGAAATCCGATGGTCCGAACGCGGTACCTTTGCATCGCATGCGTGAATTGCTGACCAGTTTGGCGGCGCTTGACCGGGTCGTCAAACAGCAGCCTTTCCTTGAAAATGATTTTGCCTGAGTGCCCGGCAGTGCAATTTGAGTTAAGCGTGTTTGAATCCTGACTGAATTATGTTTGTCATTTGTGGAGATACTGAATGAGTGCAATTGTTGACATCGTCGGCCGTGAAATTCTTGATTCGCGTGGCAATCCCACCGTGGAATGCGATGTATTGCTCGAGTCCGGTGTGATGGGTCGAGCTTCCGTTCCTTCGGGTGCTTCGACCGGTTCGCGTGAGGCCGTCGAGCTGCGCGATAGCGATAACACGCGCTACCTCGGCAAGGGCGTATTGAGAGCCTGCGAGCATATCAACACTGAAATTTCCGAAACGGTGATGGGTCTGGACGCTAGTGAGCAGGCGTTTCTTGATCATGCATTGCTCGATCTGGATGGTACCGAAAACAAATCACGATTGGGTGCCAACGCGATTCTAGCTGTGTCAATGGCAGTTGCGAAGGCAGCGGCAGAGGAGGCGGGGCTGCCCCTCTATCGTTATTTTGGTGGATCAGCAGCGATGCAGATGCCCGTGCCCATGATGAATGTGATCAACGGCGGCGCGCACGCTGACAACAATCTCGACATTCAGGAATTCATGATCATTCCGGTCGGCGCGCCTAGCTTCCGTGAAGCGATGCGCTACGGCGCTGAAGTTTTCCATACTCTGAAAAAAATCCTGCAGGATCGCAAGCTGACGACCTCGGTGGGCGACGAAGGCGGTTTTGCTCCTTCGGTAGAAAATCACGAAGCTGCGATCAAGCTGATCATTGAAGCGATTGAAAAAGCAGGCTTTGAGCCGGGCACCCAGATTGCGCTGGGCCTCGATTGCGCAGCCAGCGAGTTTTATCGCGATGGCAAATACCATTTGGCGGGCGAGGGCCTGAGTCTTTCCTCCGCCGACTTCACCAACTTGCTCGCCACCTGGTGCGACAAGTACCCCATCATGTCGATCGAAGACGGCATGGCCGAAAATGACTGGGATGGTTGGGCAACGCTGACAGGCGCTCTGGGTAAAAAAGTTCAGTTGGTGGGCGACGATCTCTTCGTCACCAACACCAAGATACTGCGCGAAGGCATCGAGAAAAACATCGCCAACTCCATCCTGATCAAGATCAACCAGATCGGCACACTCACCGAAACCTTTGCCGCCATCGAAATGGCTAAGCGCGCCGGTTACACTGCGGTGATTTCCCACCGTTCGGGTGAGACTGAAGATTCGACGATTGCCGATATCGCGGTCGGTTGCAATGCCTTGCAGATCAAGACAGGTTCATTGTCACGTTCCGATCGCATGGCAAAATACAATCAGCTCCTGCGCATCGAGGAAGATCTGGGTGATATCGCCAGCTACCCCGGCCGCCAAGCTTTTTATAATCTGCGGTAAGCTTCACATCCGGCAGCGCTTTCTCGGGCCTGCCGGTATTGAACGAGACTCTCACGCATGCGCCTGTTACTCATATCGCTGACCGCTTTGATTGTGCTGATCCAGTATCCGCTGTGGCTGGGCAAGGGCGGCTGGCTGCGTGTGTGGGACTTGTCGCGTCAGGTGGACGTGGCACTGGTCAAGGAGCAGGAACTCAAGGCACGTAATGCCAAGCTTGCCTCCGAGGTGCAGGACTTGAAAGAAGGTACCGGCGCCATCGAAGAACGTGCGCGCTATGAACTGGGCTTGGTCAGGGACAGCGAGACATTCGTTCAGGTACTTGATGGGAATAATAAGCAGCAGGTGGCGGGTGTCAAACCCTGATTCATCGCGACTGTCGCCACAAAATCCGCAAAACGCTCCCTAGTACTGCTTAAATCCCTGCCATGCTCAATGCTGCCGGCTAGTCGGCAGTTGCACCGCATCTGCGATCGACTCCAGCGAAAATAGCTGCATGCAATCCACAGGATCAAACAGATAATCCTGGCCACAGAAATCGCAATTGATATCTAGTTTGCCCAGATCAGCCAACGCAGAATCGATTTCCTCGCGACCAAGCATCTTCAGCATATTGCCGACTTTCTCGCGCGAGCAGCCGCAGTGAAATGTCGGATGGCGCGGATCGAAGACGCGCACCGTTTCTTCCCAATACAGTCTTTGCAGCAAGGTCATGATGTCAGTGCCCAGCAATTCCTGCTGGTTCAGCGTCGAGGCCAGTGTCACGGTACGGTTCCAGACATCGGCATCGACCAGCGGGGTAATCTTGCCGCCATCATCAGGGAGTTTTTGCAGCAGCAAACCACGAGCGACCTTGTCATCGGCGGCCAGCCACAGACGGGTATCGAGCTGTTCTGAGCGCATCATGTAATTTTCAATGACGGTGGCGACAGATTCGCCCTCTAGTGCGACGATGCCCTGATAGGCTTGTTGTCCCGGTTGTTTGTCGGTAGGGTCGAGCGTAATCGCGAAACGTCCTTCGCCATTTGCATTGACCAATTCCTGCAGCCCGGCTTGTTCGGATAGTTCGGCATCTTCCCGCAGCTTGGCTGTTGCTCGCAGACGTAGCGCAGCATCGCACTCTGCAACCAGCAGCTGTACCGGCCCATCGCCGTGGATCTGCATGATGATAGTGCCATCGAATTTCAAATTGGCGGATAGTAGGGCGGCGGCTGCCATCATCTCGCCCATAATGGCGCTCACCACCGCAGGGTACGTTCGCCGTGACTGTACCTGTTGCCACGCATCTGAAATCTCGATCAGCTCACCGCGTACCAGTGAGTTTTCAAACATGAATTTTTGCAGCGTATCCAAACTTAATCCAGACGTTTCAAATGCTTTTGGTAATAGGCAGCGCGTGCAGAATAGCTATCAGCACTTTGTTTGAGCGCAGCGACCTGTTCATCAGTCAGCGTACGCGCTACTTTAGCGGGTGATCCGATGATGAGCGAGTTGTCCGGGAATTCCTTGCCCTCCGTGACCAGCGCACCTGCACCGACTAGACAATTCTTGCCGATTTTTGCGCCATTCAACACCACTGCCTGTATGCCGATCAGGCTACCTTCGCCTACCGTGCAACCATGCAGCATCGCTTGGTGGCCAACGGTCACATCTTTGGCCAATGTGAGCGGGTAACCCATATCGGTGTGCAGCACGCAGTTTTCTTGCACATTGCTGTTTTCGCCGATGTGAATCAGCTCATTGTCGCCGCGCAGGGTGGTACCAAACCACACATTGGCGCGGGATTCGAGCTTGATTTTGCCGATGAGTGTCGCGGACTCGGCGACCCAGGCATCTTCGGCGATCTCGGGGACATGGTCGCCCAATTGGTATATCGGCATGGGGATTAAAATGCGTGATTAGAACAACCCGCATTTTACTCCCGACCGCATGAGCTCCGCCGATACTGACTACCTTGCCCAGCCCCGCCAGCCCGTCATTGAATCCGGCGAGTTGCGCGTAGAAGCGCTGCGCCTGTTGGCCGAATCCGATGCACAGATAAAAGCTGATTCGACCATGGCGCTTAAGCACCGCTGGGAAGCGGGCGAACTTACTCTCGATAGAGAAGCAATGTTAAGTAGTGATGCGGCGATACCCGGTCGGCCCTCGCGCCCAGACTTGGTATCGCCACGTGCCTTGGAACGCCGTCCTATGAATACGGTGGCCGGTCGTGCTGCCTTGATTCACGCACTGGCACACATAGAATTCAACGCAATCAATCTGGCGCTGGATGCGATCTGGCGTTTCTCGGATATGCCTCCTGAGTTTTATGCTGATTGGCTGAAGGTGGCCTCTGAGGAGGCGCTGCATTTCACTCTGCTCAATACGCATCTGGGTTCGCTTGGTCACAGCTACGGCGATTTCAATGCGCACAACAGCTTGTGGGAAATGGCAGAAAAAACCCGTGAGGACGTACTGGCCCGCATGGCGCTCGTACCAAGAACGCTGGAGGCTCGTGGGCTGGATGCCACGCCAGCCGTACGCGCCAAGCTGGCACAGGCGGGTGATGAACCGGCCGCTGCCATCCTCGACATCATCTTGCGCGACGAGGTTGGCCATGTCGCTATCGGCAATCGTTGGTATGGATGGTTATGTCAGCAGCAGGGGGCGGAGCCCCTGTCCACCTACCGCGAACTGGCAAGACACTACAAAGCCCCCGTTCTGAAAGGCCCGTTCAATCTGGAGGCGAGAAGAGCGGCAGGCTTTACGGAGGAAGAGCTGATTGCTTTGAATAAGGATTAAGTTAAACGTCAATCACATCAGATCAGAAATCAAAAAACCGGAGGCTCGTCTGCACGGCGTTTCAAGAGCTGGCGCGTTCTGCCTCCTGCAAGCGCAAGACACGACGCTGCACCTTACCCGTTGTCGTCATGGGTAGCGCAGAAATAAATTCGATCTCTTTCGGATACTCATAAGGCGCAAGTAATCCGCGCACATGTAGCTGCAGCGTATCGATCAGTTTGGCATCTTCGCTCTCGCCTCGACGCGTACCTTCGACCAGAACGACAAACGCTTTGATCACATTGCCGCGTTCGGCATCCGGTTTGGGGACCACCGCAGCATTAGCGACGGCAGGATGTTTGATCAGACAGTTTTCTATTTCCGATGGGCCAATGCGATAGCCAGCGGCTTTGAACATATCGTCTGCGCGACCGCGATACCAAAGGTATCCGTCTTCATCGATCTTTGCTAGATCGCCGGTTCTGAGCCAATCGCCGCTGTATTTGTCGCGTGTTGATTCTTCGCGATTCCAGTAGCCCAGAAAAATCACGGGGTCAGGATGACCGTGGATGTCATAGCGATTCAAGGCAACCTCACCGGTTTCGCCGGCTTGGACTGGGTTACCTTCATCGTTCAGCACGGCTACCTGATGACCAGGATAAGGTCGGCCCATGCTGCCGGGTCGTGCAGGCCAGCGTACTTCGCAGTTGCCGACGATGTAGTTGGCTTCGGTCTGGCCGAACATTTCATTGACCGTGACGCCGAGTGCGGATTGCGTCCAGTCGAACACCGCATCGCCCACCGCCTCACCAGCACTCATGATCGCGCGCAGTTTCAGGCGATAGTGATCACGCGGCTCTGGTACGGCTTTCATCATCATCTTTAGTGCAGTGGGAAAGATGAAGCTGTTGGTGACTTTGTATTTCTCCATTAGCTGGAAAGCAGATACCGCTGAAAATCGCGCGCGACTAGCGACGATGGCTCGGCCAAAATACAAAGTCGGCAGCAGTGCATCCATCAAGCCGCCGGTCCAGGCCCAGTCAGCGGGTGACCAAAACACATCGTCTTCCTGCGGAAACCAGTTCTGCGATGCGACGAAGCCAGTCAGGTTGCCGAGTAGCGCAGACTGCGGTATCAGTGCGCCTTTGGGAGAGCCTGTTGTGCCGCTGGTGTAAATCAGGATCGCCGCATCATTGGCTTGCGTGCCGACGGCAGCGAATTGATCGGAGGCCGATCGCATAGCGGTTTCCCATGTCAGGCAGTCGCGGCCGTAATCATCGACGGCGATCACACGCTTCAATTCAGGGCAGGTTGGTCGTATTTGCCGAATGTTCTGCAAGCTGGCCGGGTCAGCAATGGCAATCATTGCGCCGCTGTCCTGAAGACGGTATTGGAGTGCATCAGGGCCAAAGAGCACCGACATTGGCATGGCAATCGCACCGAGCTGATGGCAGGCCAGATGCGCAACGGCGGCTTCCGGACGTTGGGGCAGAATGATTGCCACACGCGTGCCGCGTGTGACGCCTAGTCCTTGCAGCACATGGCAGAGTCGATTTGCATCTTGCTGCAGCTGCGCATACGTGACAACGCGATCACCGTGGAGATCATCGAAAAAAATGGCAACCCGATCTGGATCGCTGGCCCAGCGGCTGCAGCACAACTCGGTGATGTTGAAATCGGGGGGTACTTGCCATCGGTATGTTTCGTAGAGATTTGCGTACGCGTCTTTCTGCTGCCGGGAGGACATTCTTGCTCCTTTATAATAGTGCCGCGATCCTACCGGTAGCCTTTGTTGCTGGCAAGCTACCTCGCCATACATTTTTCCGACGCTCATGCTGCTACTGATGAAATCCTCCCGATCCGAATTTATTACGCTGCGTGGCTTGCGCACCCACGTCAGGCATTGGGGTGCTGAGGATGCCCCAAAATTATTCATGTTGCACGGTTGGATGGATGTGTCCGCTTCATTTCAATTTGTAGTGGACTGTTTTGCGCGTGAATGGCATGTCATTGCACCGGACTGGCGCGGCTTCGGATTGACCCAGCGCGCTGCATCAGACTGCTATTGGTTCGCCGATTATCTGGGTGATTTGGATGCCTTACTCGATCATTACGCGCCCGATGAGCCGGTGCAATTGGTGGGTCACAGCATGGGCGGCAATGTTGCAGGAATTTACGCAGGTGTGCGACCCGAGCGCGTTTCGCATTTCGTCAATCTCGAGGGCTTTGGTCTGCCACTGACGCGTCCTGATCAAGCGCCCGCACGTTATTCTAAATGGCTCGACGAATTGCGCGAGCCACCCGAGATGCGTACCTATCCAAACAAAGAGGCCGTGGCGGCGCGGCTGATGAAAACCAATCCGCGTATTTCACCATCGCGTGCCGATTTTCTGGCGGGTCACTGGGCCGCGCCAAATGCCGAGGGTGCATGGGAGATTCTGGGCGACCCGGCGCACAAGATCACCAGCGCTACCTTGTACCGTACGGAAGAAGTCATGGCTTGCTGG
>CANKWG010000061.1 GCA_947487325.1 Oxalobacteraceae bacterium
CACTGTCACGGAAATTCATGATTACTTGCGCCTGCTGTATGCACGCGTGGGTACGCCACACTGTCCGGACCATCCAGAAAATCCGCTGGCAGCGCAATCGGTATCGCAGATGGTGGACACCGTACTGGCCATGCCAGAGGACACCAAACTCATGATTCTGGCGCCCGTCATCGCCAACCGCAAAGGTGAGCACAGCGACCTCTTTGAGCAGATGCAAGCCCAAGGCTTTGTACGCTTCCGCGTACAAAGCGGTACGGGCAAGGCAAAGATCTATGAAGCCGACGATTTACCCAAGCTAAAAAAAACAGAAAAGCACACCATTGACGTGGTCATTGATCGTCTCAAAGTGAAAATCGATATCAAGCAGCGACTGGCCGAAAGCTTTGAAACTTCGCTGCGGCTGGCCGAAGGTCGTGCGATTGCACTGGATATGGACAGTGGCCGCGAACAAGTTTTTTCGAATAAATTTGCTTGCCCGATCTGTGGCTACTCGCTGCAGGAACTAGAACCACGCCTGTTCTCGTTCAACAACCCCATGGGCGCCTGCCCGGAATGTGACGGTCTCGGACATATCGAATTTTTTGATCCGAAACGTATCGTCGCTTTTCCCAATCTGTCACTAGCCTCAGGGGCCGTAAAAGGCTGGGATAGGCGCAATCAGTTTTATTTCCAGATGCTGTCATCGCTGGCCAAGCATTACAAATTCGATGTCGACGTACCCTTCGAAAATTTACCTGAAAAATCGCAGCAAGTCGTTTTGTACGGCTCGGGCAAGGAAAAAATTCCTTTTGCCTATGTCAACGAACGTGGCCGCACGGTCATCAAGGAACATACTTTCGAAGGTGTCGTGAACAACCTTGAGCGTCGTTATCATGAAACGGATTCGATGGCCGTCAAGGAAGAGCTTTCCAAGTTCATCAATGAGCAGCAATGTCCAGAATGCGAAGGCACGCGCCTGCGTGTAGAAGCGCGTTTTGTCAAGGTAGGCACCGGCGCTCAGCAGCGCGCGATTTATCAGGTCGCTGCAATGCCACTGCGCGGTACGCTGGAATTTTTCGAAACCTTGAAGCTCAAGGGCGCCAAGAAAGAAATTGCTGAACGCATCATTCGCGAAATCATCTCTCGGTTGAAGTTCTTGAATAACGTGGGCTTGGAGTATCTGTCACTGGACCGCAGCGCAGATACGCTGTCGGGTGGGGAAGCACAGCGTATTCGACTGGCCTCGCAAATCGGCTCGGGTCTGACGGGCGTGATGTATGTGCTCGATGAACCGTCCATCGGTTTGCATCAGCGCGACAACGATAGACTGATCGCGACACTCAAGCACTTGCGCGATATCGGTAACACGGTGCTGGTGGTCGAGCATGATGAAGACGCGATTCGCTGCGCCGATCATGTTGTGGACATGGGCTTGGGCGCGGGCGTGCATGGTGGTGAAGTGATTGCCCATGGCTCGCTGACCGACATACTGAAAAATCGCGAATCGCTGACAGCCCAATATCTGAATGGTAGCCTTTCCATCGCGGTACCGGAACAACGCATCAAGCCCGACCAGAACAAACAACTGATCATCAGCGGCGCGCGCGGCAACAACCTCAAAGCGGTGGACTTCGAACTCCCCGTCGGTTTGCTCACCTGCGTGACCGGTGTCTCCGGTTCAGGAAAATCATCGCTCGTTAACGATACGCTCTACCGTGTTCTGGCGCGCCATCTTTACGGCTCTCAGGCGGAACCGTCCGAATACGACAAAGTCACGGGACTCGAACATTTCGACAAAGTAATTTCTGTCGATCAGGCGCCCATAGGACGCACACCCCGCTCGAATCCAGCCACCTATACAGGCTTGTTCACGCCTATTCGCGAATTGTTTTCGACCGTACCTCAGGCGAAAGAGCGCGGCTACGCAGCGGGTCGGTTCTCATTCAACGTCAAAGGCGGTCGCTGCGAATCCTGTCAGGGTGATGGCGTGCTCAAGGTAGAAATGCATTTCCTGCCTGATGTGTACGTGCCCTGTGATGTCTGCCATGGCAAGCGCTACAACCGCGAAACACTGGAAGTACAGTACAAAGGCAAGAACATCACTGATGTGCTCGAGATGACGGTCGAAGACGCTTACGTATTTTTCAAACCCGTACCCCTGATTGCTCGCAAACTACAAACCCTGCTGGATGTCGGACTGGGCTACATACGTCTTGGACAAAGCGCGACCACACTATCAGGTGGCGAGGCCCAGCGCGTGAAGCTTTCACTGGAACTCTCCAAGCGTGATACCGGACGCACACTGTATATCCTTGATGAACCCACCACAGGACTGCACTTCCATGATATTGCCCTGCTGCTTAAAGTGATACATCGCTTGCGCGATCAGGGCAACACGGTCGTCATCATTGAACATAACCTTGATGTGATCAAAACAGCGGACTGGCTGGTGGACCTCGGACCGGAGGGCGGCGCAGGCGGCGGCCAGATTATTGCAAGCGGTACGCCGGAACAGGTCGCAAAAAATTCGGACAGCTTCACCGGCAAGTATCTGGCACCCTTGCTGCTGCCGAAAAAAGAAAAGAAACGCGCTTGATGGCTGGCTACAGAAAAAGCGCTTGACCGATACGCTCTGCTACGTGGTTTGAGTAGATAAAACTGAATTCAGAGCAACTGTTTTTCGGCGCGCTCGATAGCCTCGGCCGCGCCTCTCAAAACCACAACATCACCGGCTTCGAGTTGCATGTCGGCGGCAAAAGGCAAGCGCACCTTGCCGCGCCGAACCGCAGTGATTTCCGCGCCCAGTTCCGAGAGATTCAGGGAACCTAGTGTCTTGCCAATCGCAGCAGCTTTACCCTCCAAGGGCACAGAGTGCAGCCTGACCTGCAAATGCTCCTCATCATCAGCGAGGTCATCCAATCCGTGAAAGTAACCCCGGAGTGATGCATAGCGTTCGCTTCGGGCGGCCTGAACCCGCTGCACAACGCGACGCAGAGGCACGCCCATGAGCAACAGCGCATGGGAAGCGAGCATCAGACTACCCTCGATGGCTTCAGGCACCACCTCATCTGCGCCGCCCGCGCGTAGCTTGTCGAGATCATCTTCGCCCACACTGCGCACGATAGCGGGCAGGGCTGGTGCAAGTTCATTGGCAAAGTGCAGTGTCTTAAGCGCCATTTGGGTGTCAGCATACGTAATCACCAAGGCTGCCGCACGATGAATACCCGCTGCCATCAGACTCTCACGGCGACTTGCATCGCCATAAGAGACTTGCCAGCCAGCGTTTTGCGCTTCTAGTACACGCTGTGGATCAAGATCAAGCGCGTGATAGGCAATTTTTTCTTCTTCCAGCAAGCGGGCCAAACTCTGGCCACTGCGACCAAAACCCGCAATCAGAATATGCTTCTCTTCGCTGATGGTACGGGAGGCGATACGCGTGAGCGCGAGTGATTGCTGCATCCACTCATTGGCCGAAAGCTTCATCACTATGCGATCAGCGTTGGCGAAAACAAATGGTGTGGCGAGCATCGACAAAACCACGGCTGCCAGTATCAACTGCACCAGATTCGCATCGACCAGCCCGAGAGCACCTGCCTGATTAAGTAGCACAAAACCGAATTCACCGCCCTGTGCCAGACCCAGGCCGGTGCGCAGCGCAACACCGGGGGAGGCACCAAACACTCTGGCAAGCAGCGCGATCAGGCTAAACTTAATAAGCAAGGGCACTATCAGCAGCACCAGCACCAGCAACCAGTTCTCAATCACTAGCCGCATGTCGAGCAACATGCCAACGGTGATAAAAAATAATCCGAGTAACACGTCGCGGAATGGCTTGATATCTTCTTCTACCTGAAGTCGATACTCGGTTTCGGAGATCAGCATGCCAGCGATGAATGCACCCAAGGCGAGCGACAGGCCAGCAATCTCGGTGATCCAGGCAGCACCCAGGGTGATCAACAGCAGGTTGAGCATGAAGAGCTCTTGCGAGCGCCGCTGAACAACAATGCGGAACCAACGACGCAGCAATACCTGTCCAAACGTGAGCAGTAAGGTGAGCACGAAGACAGCCTTGAGTCCAGCCCAGGCAAGATCCTCAACAATGTCCGCACCGGGATGCGCGAGCGCAGGAACCAAAATAAGCAAAGGCACGACCGCCAGATCCTGAAACAGCAGGATGCTGGTAATCCGCCGTCCGTGTTCGCTTTCAAGTTCGAGTTTTTCTGTCAGGAGCTTGAGCACGATGGCCGTGGAAGACATGGACAGTGCACCGCCGAGAGCAAACGAGGCGCTCCAACCAATATCGAAGACCTTTGGCAAAAATTTTGCGAGCAAACCGCCGCACAACATCGTTACAAGAATGGTGACCACCACTTGCGCCATACCCAGACCGAACACATTGCGTCGCATGGACTTTAGTTTGGGCAGGGAGAACTCGAGGCCGATGGAAAACATCAGGAAGACCACACCGAACTCGGCCAGCATGTGCGTAGCAGGACTATTCGATGCAAGACCCAGCGCATGTGGGCCAATCAGAATACCCACCGACAAATAGCCCAGCATTGGCGGCAAATGCATCATGCGAAATGCGACTACCCCGAGCACCGCGGCAACGAGCAGAATCAGGGTAAGTTCAAGGGCTGAGTACATAGGGTGTGGGCCAAGCCGCAAATTACCATCAGCGTTAGGAAACGGAATCTGCAGCAAGCCGCCGCCCGGCAAGGTTTTCTTGCGTCTGGCAGGTTTTTTGCTTTAGATCTTGGGCTATACTTTGTGTATGAGTTTACCGCATGAACAAAATTCTTCGCATCAATTTGACAACGTTGCTGCATTACGGGCGTTGAAACTTGCGCAAGAAACCCTACAAATCGAGGCCGATGCTGTCCTCGCGGTCATGCATCGGCTGACCCAATCTGCCGATGACCCTTTTGCAAGGGCTACAGCCCTGCTGCTGAGCTGCACTGGCAGGGTCGCGGTCTCTGGCATGGGAAAGTCTGGGCATATCGCGCGCAAGATTGCCGCCACCCTCGCCTCGACCGGCACCCCGGCGCTCTTTGTCCATCCCGCCGAAGCCGCTCATGGCGATTTGGGCATGGTGACCGAAGCCGACGCCATGATCGCCATCTCTTATTCCGGGCAATCTGATGAGCTCATGGCCATCCTGCCGGTGGTCAAACGCATGGGCGCCAAACTGATTTCAATGACAGGTAATCCGCAGTCGCCGCTGGCCAAACTTGCCGATGTCCATCTCAACGTTGCCGTCGCACGCGAGGCCTGCCCGCTGAATCTCGCGCCAACCGCAAGCACCACCGCCACGCTGGCGCTGGGCGATGCGCTAGCGGTCGCTCTGCTAGACGCTCGCGGTTTCCGGGAAGAGGATTTTGCCCGGTCCCACCCGGGCGGCGCGCTCGGCAGACGCCTGCTCACCCATGTCCGAGATGTCATGCGCACCGGCGACGACATTCCAGCCGTAAGCCCGGAAATGAGCCTGCCAGAAGCGCTGCTTGAAGTCACCCGCAAAGGCATGGCGATGACGGCCGTGGTCGACGATGCGTTTCGCGTAGTAGGTATTTTCACGGATGGTGACTTGCGTCGTCTGATTGAGCAAGGTAAAGATTTTTCGCGCACAGCGATTGGTGAACTGATGCACAAGCATCCGCGTCGAGTACATCCGGAACAGTTGGCAGTAGAAGCCGTAGACCTGATGGAATCCCACAGAATCAATCAAGTACTGGTCGCGGATACCGATGGCCGACTGGTGGGGGCCTTGCACATTCATGACCTGACGCGCGCCAAGGTGATCTGATGCAGGCAAGCCAAAAATCCACAGCGGCAGAACGCGCCAAACAAGTCAGACTGATGGTCTTTGATGTAGATGGTGTGCTGACTGATGGGCGTCTTCGTTATGGAAGTGATGGCGAGATCCTGAAGACATTCAATGTTCTGGATGGTCATGGCATCAAGCTGCTGCAGCAATCGGGGGTCAAAACCGCCATCATCAGCGCCCGGCAATCATCGATCGTTGCAAAGCGGGCAGCGGATCTGGGTATCAGCACCGTATTGCAAGGCATCCACGACAAGCGCTCAGCGTTCGAAACGCTACTCGCAGAGACCGGACTGACCGCACAGGATTGCGGCTTCATGGGTGACGATGTCATTGATCTGCCTGTCATGACCCGTGTGGTGTTTGCCGCCAGTGTCCCGAATGGTCATGAGGAAGTGCGTTCCCGTGCACACTATGTTGCACAAGCGAGCGGTGGCCTTGGCGCGGTGCGCGAGGTATGCGATTTCATTTTGCGCGCACAAGATAAATACCAGGCGGCGCTGGCGCCGTATCTCGCATGACGAGCCGTGTCCATCGGCGTGTACCGGCCCTGGTACTTCTGGGTACCGTTACATTACTTGCAGCCGGCAGCTTCTGGCTGGTCCAACTCAGCCAACAATCCGCAGTGAAAACGACACCGCAAAGCGATCGAACAGAGCCAGATTATTTCGTGGAGAACTTTACCTATTCGAAAGTAGATGCCAGTGGCCGGGTGGAGTACGTCATAGAAGGGGTAAAAATGACGCATTACCCCGCCGACAAGCGCAGCGTTATTGACAAGCCCGTGGTCCGCAACTTTTCGCCTGCCCGCCCGTCCACCACGGTGCGAGCGGAAACCGCGAATATCAACGGCGACCATACCGAACTGAAATTAATCGATAACGTCATTCTCGAGCGCGCACAAACCCGAGGCGATGAGCCGCTGACAATCACATCCGATTACATGCTGGTACTGCCGAAAAAAGATATTGTGACAACGGATCGGCACGTTGACATCCGCGTTGGCAACATGCGTATGTCAGGTACCGGTATGCTCGCCAATAATGCAACACGTCAGCTGACTCTGGAGAGCAGGGTCAATGGGATTTTTCAACCACCCAAAAAACCATAGGCATGTAGCACGTAACACGCATCCGAATTCAAGGACGAACACGATGAAAAATAATCTCTTATCTCACATCATCCGATCAAGCTTTGCAGCGCTTATGGCTGGCGTGATGCTGCAAGCGGCGCACGCGGAAAAAGCGGACTTCGACAAACCGACGCAGGTAGAGGCCAATCACGGAACCTACGACGAGGCCAAACAGACCAATGTCTTCACTGGCAATGTCGTGCTGACACGCGGCACGCTGATTATGCATGCCGACAAAATGACGGTGCGCAAGGATAACGCAGGCAACCAGTTTGCAACACTGTACGCAGCACCCGGAGGTGTTACCAAATTTCGTCAAAAGCGCGACGGCGGCAAAGACATGTGGATTGATGGCAGCGCATCAGATCGTATCGAATACGACACCAAAACCGAAATTGCCAAGCTGTTCAAGAATGCAAAAATAAAAATGACCGAAGCCGGCAAGATCACCGATGAAGTCGAAGGCGAATTCGTGTCCTACGACAGTCGAACCGAGTTCTACACCGTCACCAACTCCACCAGCGGTGAAAGCAAGCCGGGAACCGGCAGGGTGCGAGTCGTGATCCAGCCACGCAACGCAGAAAAATAAGACAATGACTCAAAGCGCTTCCAGCACCCTGAGCGTCCGCAACCTGCAAAAGAGTTATGGTGCGCGTCTTGTGGTGAAAGACGTATCCATTGAGGTCGTCAGCGGTGAGGTAATCGGCCTGCTTGGCCCCAATGGTGCTGGCAAGACCACGTCGTTTTACATGATTGTCGGACTGGTGCCATCGGAGGCAGGCGAAATCCTGCTGGATGGCGAGCGCATCTCCGGCCTGCCGATACATCGCCGCGCCGAGCGTGGTTTGTCTTACCTGCCGCAGGAAGCGTCCGTTTTTCGAAAGCTGTCCGTTGAAGACAATATTCGCGCTGTCCTCGAGTTACAAAAGTCTGACGGCAAACCGCTCTCGCGCGAAGAAATCGACAAGAGACTCAATACCTTGTTGGAGGAATTGCAGATCGACGGTCTGCGCCAGAACCCGGCGTTATCACTATCAGGCGGCGAACGTCGCCGCGTCGAAATCGCACGCGCACTGGCAACCAACCCGCGCTTCATCCTGCTCGATGAACCCTTTGCCGGCGTGGATCCGATTGCGGTGATCGAAATTCAGCGCATCGTCCGCTTTCTCAAAGCGCGCGGTATCGGCGTGCTGATCACGGACCATAATGTGCGCGAGACCTTGGACATTTGCGATCGTGCCTACATCATCAATCAGGGCTCGGTGCTGGCCTCGGGCAGTCCGGACGAGATCATCGCCAACGAGTCAGTTCGCCGAGTGTATCTCGGTGAAAATTTCCGCAGGTAAGGGCGAGCCTGAATGAAGCAGACCCTACAGCTCCGCGTTTCACAGCATCTGGCTTTAACGCCACAGCTGCAACAATCCATACGATTGCTGCAGCTGTCCACGCTGGAACTGCATCAGGAGCTGGAGCAAATGCTGACCGATAATCCTTTGCTCGAACGACTTGATGATCCGCTCGACCATTCGATCCGCCTGCTCGGCGATGGAGCAATCAGTCAAGCACCAACGGCATCGTCAACTGAGTCGGAAGCCAGTGGCGAGGCCAGCGCCGCATCAGAAGGCACTTTCGATGCACCCGCGCAGGGTGAAGAAGGCGGCGGCAGCGATGCTGAATGGAGCTTTGATGATGTGGCACGTTCCAGCAAAGCGCCCGAAGACGACGATTCGCGTCCGCAACTAGAAGCACATGAATCCACGCTGCGCGAACATCTACTAGAACAACTCTCGGTCACCGTTGACAATCGCCGCGACCGAGCGCTGGTGGAATTATTGATTGAAGCGCTAGATGACAATGGCTATCTGGAAGAGCCACTGGAAGATATTCACGGTCGCCTTCCTGAAGAGCTCGACATCGACATAGATGAAATGCAGATTGCGCTCAAGCTGCTGCAGAGTTTCGATCCCGCTGGTGTTGGTGCGCGCAATGCCTCGGAATGTCTGTCCCTACAAATCCGTCGTATGGAAAAAATCCCCTTCGTAACGCGCCGCATGGCGCTCACGTTGGTGGAAAATTATCTTGAACTATTCGCCCAGCGTGAGTTCAACAAACTGAAGAAGGCTTTAGATTGCGATGATGAGGACTTGCGCGAAGCGCAAGCGGTAATTAAGGCGTGCAATCCTCATCCGGGCGCGCCGTACGCCGGTGATGCATCGGATTACGTGGTACCGGATGTGATTGTCAAACGAGCAAAGAACGGATGGCAAGTGACGCTGAACCGGGATGTCATGCCTAAGCTGCGAGTCAATGCCATGTACGCCAACATCCTCAAGCAAAACAAAGGCGAGGGATCACTCACTTCGCAACTTCAGGAAGCGAAATGGCTGATCAAAAATATGCGTCAGCGATTCGACACGATCTTACGGGTAGCTCAGGCGATAGTAGAGCGACAACGCAATTTCTTCTCTCACGGCGAAGTTGCGATGAAGCCACTTGTACTGCGTGAAATAGCTGATACACTGGGTTTGCATGAGAGTACGATCTCTCGTGTCACCACGCAAAAATACATGCTGACGCCTCATGGCATGTTTGAATTGAAATACTTCTTTGGCAGCCATGTCGCCACAGAAGCCGGCGGCGAAGCATCTTCAACCGCGATACGTGCTTTGATCAAACAACTGATAGGAGCTGAGGATACTAAAAACCCTTTTTCTGATAGCAAAATTACGGATATGCTGGCTGAACAGGGAATGGTCGTCGCGAGACGCACGGTAGCAAAGTATCGTGAAGCCCTGAAAATTCCTCCAGTCAATCTGCGCAAGTCCCTGTAGCTTCCCGAGTTTTTAACCGTTGCTGTACGCTCTACAAATCACCCTCCGATGATTTGTAAAAAACGTCAGCAACGCCATACCAAGGAGCGCTGTGTATGAATCTGAAAATCAGTGGGCATCATCTGGAAGTCACCCCCGCCTTGCGAGCTTATGTTGAAAGCAAGCTCGAACGTATCAAGCGACATTTTGATAACGTCATCGATGTTACCGTCACACTCTCCGTCGACTCCCTGACCGAAAAAGAAAAACGCCAGCGCGCAGAAATCAATCTGCATGTGCGCGGCAAGGATTTTCACGTCGAGAGCGAAGCACCGGACATGTATGCAGCCATCGATCTGCTGATGGATAAGCTAGATCGACAGGTATTGAAACACAAAGACAAGATTCAGGATCATCAGCACGATGGCATCAAACGCCACACGGGTCCTGACGCAGAAGCAGCCTGATTCTCACCAAAATCCTGCAACGGGGCGCAATCGCGCCCCTTTTTTTCGCCTCAGTTTCTGCACATCGCCATCGCCACGCTGAAGCGGACTATCCCTGCGCAAAAGACTGACTTTCCCGCTTCCAAAGCGCAGACGGACTCATTCCCGATAAACTCACGTCTTTCGACTCACTAACTGCCTGAGTACATCTTATGAGCGACCTCGTATTGACCGAAGTTAGCGGCCACACTGGCATCATCACGCTGAACCGTCCCAGCGCCCTGAATTCACTCACACTCGATATGGTCCGCACCATGACCAGCGCGCTACTGGACTGGCGAGATCAATCAGACATTCATTGCGTGATGGTTCGCAGCAGTAGCGAAAAAGCTTACTGTGCGGGCGGCGATATCCGTTTTTTTTATCAGAAAGGCAAAGCGACAGCGATTGAGGGTGCGGCGCTGATTGAGGATTTTTTTACCGAAGAATATGCGCTCAACCATCTGATCCACCATTACCCCAAACCCTATATCGCGCTGATGGATGGTGTCGTGATGGGTGGGGGCATGGGTATTGCGCAGGCAGGACCGGCGGCTCGAATCCGTATCGTGACAGAGCGCACAAAAATGGCCATGCCCGAGGTGGGTATCGGACTCTTCCCTGATGTGGGCGGCGG
>CANKWG010000062.1 GCA_947487325.1 Oxalobacteraceae bacterium
TGGTATCGGAAAGACGTCCGGCATCATCGATGCCAGCAAGCGAAGTTAAAATTTCAGGCGGGATTTTTTTGTTGAGTTTGACGTACTGGTCAAACTGCTGAACGATGGCACGGCGCATCGCTTCAACTTCGGATTCGTCACCCGACTCAGAGTCCACAGGCGAAAGGTCTGCCACGAAATGGGTATCAGCCTCGCTAATCGCATGGATACGCGCACGCTGGGCGCCTTCGACGAGTACTTTGACTGTACCGTCCGGCAGTTTGAGCATCTGCAAGATATTCGCGATGCAGCCGATTTCGTAAATATCATCAGCCGAGGGCTCATCTTTGGCGGCTGCTTTTTGCGCAGCGAGCATGATGCTCTTGCCCTGCTCCATGGCTGCTTCGAGTGCTTTGATCGATTTCGGGCGTCCCACAAACAACGGAATCACCATATGCGGAAAAACGACGACATCGCGAAGTGGCAGCAACGGAAGCTGAGTGGGTTCGGAAAATTGTGCAGTCATCGTCATGGCGAGCCTTTTGAAAAACCTGTGATTCATATTGGCACGTTACTGCCGATCACAAGGCCTGTGTTCAACAATAGTTACATTACCGCGCTTGGTTGCCTTTTCTGGCGTGATTTCAGGTCACATTTGCTAAAAATCGACCATCAGGCACAAATACCCAAGCGCTCCAGGAAAAAACTAACAAAAAAAGCCACACGAGAGCCTTCCCGGTGGCTTTTCAATCGAAGCCCGTGTGCATTGTTGTTGACAGGGATTGTACTGCGTTTGTTCAGACAACTGATGAGAAGCCCTGATTTTTACAAGTTTCTTGTGAGTTTTGCCCGGTTTTCAGCTAAAAACCGGGAATTTCTTACAAGATCGCCTATTTCGCACCAGAGACCTTTTGAGGCTCGTGGTAAATCAGCAAGGGCTTGGCACCGTTAGTGATGGTATTTTCATCAATGACCACTTTGGCAACGTTTTGCTGATTCGGCAATTCGAACATCACGTCGAGTAGAGAGTGCTCCACAATCGAACGAAGACCGCGCGCGCCAGTTTTGCGGGCCAGTGCCTTCTTTGCGATCGCGTGCAGTGCACCGGGTCGTACCTCGAGTTCTGCGCCTTCCATTTCCAGGAGCTTCGCGTACTGCTTGATCAGCGCATTTTTCGGCTCCAGCAGAATCTGGATCAGCGCATCTTCGGTCAGCTCCGAGAGCGTAGCGACAACAGGCAAGCGACCAACGAGTTCTGGAATCAGACCAAATTTAATCAGATCCTCAGGCTCGGCATCCATCATTACTTCGCTGGCACTGCGCTGGCTCTGGCTCTTTACGTTGGCCGAGAAACCGATACCACCTTTTTCAGAGCGATCCGAAATGATTTTCGCCAAGCCGTCGAAAGCGCCACCGCAAATGAACAGAATATTCGTCGTGTCGATCTGTACGAAGTCCTGATTTGGATGCTTGCGTCCACCCTGAGGCGGTACCGAGGCCATGGTGCCCTCAATCAGTTTCAGCAGCGCTTGCTGCACGCCTTCGCCAGAGACATCGCGGGTAATCGACGGGTTGTCCGACTTGCGAGATATCTTGTCGATCTCGTCTATATAGACGATACCTTTTTGGGCTTTCTCGACTTCGTAATTGCAGTTCTGCAGCAATTTCTGAATGATGTTTTCAACATCCTCACCCACGTAACCCGCTTCAGTCAGCGTCGTTGCATCGGCGATCACGAAGGGAACGTTCAGCATGCGAGCCAGCGTTTGCGCTAGCAGCGTCTTACCCGAACCTGTGGGACCCACCAGAAGAATATTGCTCTTGGCTAGCTCGACATCATCTTTTTTGCCCAGATGGCGCAGGCGCTTGTAGTGGTTGTAAACGGCCACTGACAGCGTGCGCTTCGCCGCATCCTGACCAATGACGTACTGACCTAGCAAATCAAAGATTTCTTGGGGTGTAGGCAGATCGGAGCGAGGGCCGGCAACCGACTCCACCGTGGATGCCTCATCACGGATGATGTCGTTGCACAGGTCGATGCATTCATCACAAATGAATACAGATGGGCCGGCGATGAGTTTCTTCACCTCGTGCTGGCTCTTGCCGCAAAATGAGCAGTAGAGCAACTTTTCCCCGCTGGAGGACTTTTTCTCTGACATATCCTGAAGGTTAAGGTGATTTTTTCGTGGATGTTACCTGTGAATCAGGAATCCGTCACGCTTGAGAGTAACAATCTTGCTATGCCGTATAGTTGCATAAATGTAACTATACGACATCCAGACCCTGTCAAGCACGATGCGTGAGCACTTTGTCGATCATTCCGTAGTCTACCGCCTGCTCTGCCGACATGAAGTTATCGCGGTCCGTATCTTTGCTGATCTGGTCGATGCTGCGTCCAGTCTTGTCTGCCAGAATCTGGTTCAGACGTTCCCGCAGATAAAGAATCTCGCGTGCCTGGATCTCGATATCCGCCGCCTGACCCTGTGCGCCACCGAGTGGCTGGTGAATCATGATGCGGGAATTCGGCAGCGAGAAACGCTTGTCTTTCGCACCTGCTGCGAGCAGGAACGCCCCCAGCGAGGCAGCCAGACCTGTGCAAAGCGTCGAGACATCCGGCTTGATAAATTGCATGGTGTCGTAAATTGCCAATCCCGCCGAGACGGATCCGCCGGGTGAATTGATGTAAAGAGAAATATCCTTATCAGGATTCTCGCTCTCGAGAAAAAGTAATTGCGCAACGACGAGATTCGCTGTGTGGTCGTTCACTGGGCCAACAAGGAAAATCACACGCTCTTTGAGCAAGCGAGAATAAATATCATAAGCGCGCTCGCCACGACCACTCTGCTCGATCACCATGGGCACCATGCCCAGCATGTCCGTGTCGAGTGCGGATTTACGGTAGGTGCTATCAGTCATTGACTATCTTCCCCGGTAAGAATTTTGATCGGTCTTCGCTCAAATAAGCAAGGCCGCAAGCGGTAGTGTAACCAATCTTGCGGCCTTGGTTCCTGAGGCTGGCGTATCAGGACTGCTGCGTATTGCCCATCAGCTCATCAAAGGACACAACGCTTTCGGTGACCTTGGCTTTGGACAGCACAAAATTGACCACGTTCTCTTCAATGACCAGAGCCTCCACTTCAGCCAGACGCTGACGATCTCCAAAGTAGTACTTGACCACTTGTTGAGGATCTTCGTAGGCCTTGGCAAAGTCCTCTACGTGAGCTTTGATCTGATCGCCCGTCGCACGCAGTTCGTGCATCTTGACCAGCTCGCTCAGAATCAATCCCAGACGCACACGGCGATCCGCCTGCTCATTGAACAACTCTGCAGGAAACGGCATGTCATTCACGTTCATGCCCCTCTGACGCATGTCTTCCCGGGTCATTTCAGCGAGACGCTCTGAGTCCTGCTGCAACAGCACTTTGGGAACATCCAGTTCGGCGACCTTGAGCAAGGCATCCATCACATTGGTTTTCGTTTTCGCCTTCACACGGCTGCCAACTTCACGCTCAAGATTGCCACGTATGTCATCGCGCATCTTTTGCATATCGCCATCGGCAATCCCCAAACTCTTCGCCAGATTCTCGTCGATGTCCGGCAGATGCGCCCACTCCACATTTTTGACCGTGATGGTGAATTCAGCCGTCTTTCCCGCCACGTCCTTGCCGTGGTAGTCATCGGGGAATGTCATATTGAAGGTCTTTGCTTCGCCCGCCTTGAGGCCTAGCACGGCCTGCTCGAATTCAGCCAGCATCCGTCCTTCACCCAGCACGAAGGGGTAATCATCAGCCTTACCGCCAGCGAACTCAACGCCATCGATCTTACCAACGAAATCTACCGTGACGCGATCACCGTTTTGTGCCGAGGTATCTGGTCCACCATCGCCGTGGGCATCGTGCACACCCTTGGTATGAAAATGGACGCGCTGCTTACGGAGGATATCAATGGTCTTGTCAATTTCAGCATCGGTCACTTCGGACTTGCTTTGGGCGATCTCGACACCGGCCAGATCACCGATCTTCACTTCGGGATAGACCTCGAAGGTTGCCTGAAACACGATAGCGCCGTCGACATTTTCGTCACCCTTGGGCTCGATTCTGGGATAGCCCGCCACGCGGAGGTTGTGCTCGGTGCTGACTGCACGAAAGGCACGGTCCAGCAACTCATTGAGCACTTCACCCTGAACCACAGCGCCATACTGAGCCGACACCATCTTCATCGGCACTTTGCCCGGACGGAAACCCGGCGCTTTGGCGGTGCGCGCGCGTACTTTCAGGCGTTTTTCGATTTCCGTGTCCATGTCAGACATCAGCACGTTGAGCGTGACGCGGCGTTCAAGTTTTTCCAGTATTTCGACTGCAGTTACCATGTGAATCGTCCAAAAATGTTAATCAAGTCGGTGGTGCGAGGAGGGGGACTCGAACCCCCACACCATTGCTGGCGTCAGGACCTAAACCTGGTGCGTCTACCAATTTCGCCATCCTCGCCGCACAGTGCTCATCACTCGTTACAAAAAAGCAAAGGGCGACCAAGTGTCAATAGCGGTCGCCCTGCATGGCCATTGTGTTGGCCGTTTGACTTCAACCGCGCATTTTACTGGAAAACGACCTCATTTGCCCCTGTTTTTGGCCACGCCCCGTCAGACGGGTCGCCGCACCCTGAACCAGGCCGCGTACAGTGCAGGCAGGAACAGCAGCGTCAGTACGGTGGCGACGATCAATCCCCCCATGATAGCCACGGCCATTGGCCCCCAAAATACCGAGCGCGAGAGCGGTATCATCGCCAGTACGGCCGTGGCTGCCGTAAGGATGATCGGCCTGAAACGCCGCACGGCAGAGCCTACGATCGCGTCCCAGACTGGAATGCCGGCTGAAATATCCTGCTCGATCTGATCGACCAGAATCACCGAATTTCGAATGATCATCCCGAACAGCGCAATCACGCCGAGCTGTGCGACGAAGCCAAATGGCCGTTGCAGAATCAGCAGAGCCATAGCGGCGCCAGCGACACCCAGCGGCCCCGTCAGGAAGACCAGTGCCGAACGCGAAAAGCTGTGTAGCTGCAGCATCAACAAGGTAAACACAATGAAAATCACCAGCGGCACATTAGCGGCAATCGATGCCTGCGCCTTGCCACTGTCAGCAATGGCGCCCGCAAGTTTGATCTGATAGCCCGGTGGCAGCGTGGCACGCAACTCACCCAGCAGCGGGTCAATCTGGCTGGACACGGTTGGCCCCTGAATGCCATCGACCACATCGGACTGAACCGTAATCGCCCATTCACGCCCCTCACGCCAGACAACCCCCGGCTCCCACACAAATCGAGGTGTCGCCAGCTGCGACAACGGTACGGCACGCCCACTGCCCGTCGGGATACTCGCGCTCGATAACGCCGTGACAGTGGCCCGCTCATCAACGGGTTGCCGAATCACGATATCGATCAGCTTGTCACCATCACGGAACTGACCCACGTTGCTTCCTGAGAGGATGGTGTTTGCAGCACGCATCACCACCTGCGAGTTGATACCCAACGCGCGCAATTTATCCTGATCCAATTCGATGCGCAGCACCTTCACCGATTCATTCCAGTTGTCGTTTACGCCGATCGCATTTGGATTGCGGCGCATGATCTCCTTGACCTGATCAGCGATGACCCGCACCTTGGCAACTTCAGTACCCGTCACCCGAAACTGAACCGGATACGGTACGGGTGGCCCATTCGGAAGCAATTTCACGCGGCCGCGGACTTCCGGAAAATCTGTTTTGAAGAGCGCGATGATTTTGTTCCGCAGCACGGTTCGCGCTTGGGCGTCTTTGGGCAAGACGACAATCTGAGACACATTCGTTTGCGGGAAAATCTGATCCAGCGGCAAATAGAAACGGGGGCTGCCTGTACCCACATAACTCGTCACCGATTCAACATCAGGTTGCTGCATCATCAAGCGCTCGAACTTTTTCGCCTGAGCTTCGGTGGCTTGATAAGAAGATCCTTCGGGTAGCCAGAGCTCCACCATGAGCTCAAGGCGGCTCGAATCGGGGAAGAATTGCTGCTCAATAAAACGGAAACCAAATACACCGAGAAAAAATCCTGCCAGCGTCAACACAATCGTGGTCTTGCGCCAATCAACACACCAATCCACGACGTTTCTCAAGCGTTTGTAAAAAGGCGTGTCAAAGAGCTCGTGATGACCATCCGCACTCGCGGCTGGCTTAACTTTCAGCAGGAGATAACCGAGGTACGGCGTAAAAAGCACTGCGACAAACCACGATATCAACAGCGCCAGAGCATTCACCGAAAACATCGAGAAGGTGTACTCGCCCGCCGCTGACTTTGCAAAACCAATCGGCAAGAACCCGGCCGCTGTAATCAGTGTGCCGGTCAGCATAGGCATCGCCGTGGAGGTATAGGCAAATGTCGCCGCATCAAACCGCGAAAAACCCTCCTCCATTTTTCGCACCATCATCTCAACGGCGATGATCGCATCATCAACCAGCAATCCCAGAGCGATAATGAGCGCGCCTAGCGAAATTTTGTGAAGGTCAATGCTAAAGATTCGCATCGCCAGAAAGGTCGCGGCAAGTACCAGTGGAATCGTCAACGCCACCACCAGTCCGGGCCGGACATCAATGCGCCAGGGCTTGGTGTGCAAACCAAGCGAGATCAAACTGACGGCCAGCACAATCAGTACGGCCTCAGCCAAAACTTTAAGAAACTCATTAACCGATGAGCTAACAGCCTTGGGCTGATTGGCAACGCGCTGGAGTTCAATACCCACCGGAAGCTTGGCCTGAATCCTAGCAGCCGTTTCGTCCAGACTGCGACCTAAGGCGATGATATCGCCGCCCTTTTCCATCGACACACCCAGCCCGATCACCTCTTTGCCGTTGAAGCGCATCTTGTCCCGAGGTGGGTCCGCATAGCCACGGGTTACCGTCGCAAAATCACCCAGACGGAAATTATTGCCGTTGGCACGCAAGGGCATGTTTTCAAGCTCTTTGGCCGTGGCCAGTGCACCGGAGACTCTTACCTGCAAGTTATCAGTCGCAGTCACCAGAACGCCACTGCCCTCCACCGCGTTTTGCGCATTGATTTGGGCCACTACACTCTCGAAAGGTATACCCAGCTGCGCAAATTTTTTGGTTGAAAATTCGATGAATATCTTTTCATCCTGAACGCCATACAACTCCACTTTGGCGACCGAGGGCACACCCAACAGCTGTTGCCGAACAAAATCCGCATAGTCTTTGACCTCGGCATAGGTAAAGCCATCTGCCGCGAGTGCGAAGATCGATCCGTAGGTGTCACCAAACTCGTCATTAAAGAATGGACCTTGCACGCCCGAAGGCAGCGTGGGTCGTATATCACCGATTTTTTTTCTGACCTGATACCAGGTTTGCGGCACTTCTTTGGGTGGCGTTGATTCACGTAATTCGATGATTATCAGCGTTTCGCCTGGCTTCGAATAGCTGCGAATTTTGTCAATAAAGGGGGTTTCCTGAAGCTTTTTTTCAAGCTTGTCGGTGACTTGTTCGGCCACTTGCAAAGCGCTCGCCCCGGGCCAGTACGCGCGAATGACCATCGCCCGGAACGTAAATGGCGGATCTTCATCCTGTCCCAGATTGGCGTAGCTGAAAATACCACCCAACATCAACACCACCATCAGGTAGCGAATGAAGGGAATATGCTCCAGCGCCCAACGCGACAAATTCAGGCGCTCTCTCATTGCGCTTTTCCTTCCTTGGGTGCAGCAGCCGTATCGCCCAGCACAGTCACTTTCTGTCCCTCACGCAGCAAATTCACGCCCGCTGTGACGACCGTCTGACCTGATGCGAGGCCCGACGCAATCACAATCTCGTTACCCACAGCACCCGCAACATCCACCGTAACCAGCTTCACTACACCCTGCTCCACCACCCACACTGCTGTCTTATCCTTGTGGTTAAAGAGTGCAGTCATCGGCAATCGGATGCCCGGCGCAGCTTCATTTGCAAATGACACGGTTGCGGTCATGCCCAACTGAATTTCGCTGCCGGCTTTGGGCAGGGCAATCTTGGCGGTAAAGGTGCGCGACGCGGGGTCGGCCACGGGCGATAACTCGCGCAGCCGTCCCTCCAGCGCCAACTCGGGATTAGCCCAAGTACGCACCGTCACATCGCTGATGCGTTTCAATTTGGCGACCTGATCCTCGGGAATGCTGACCCGAACTTCTTTCTCACCCGTGCGGGCGATTCTGACCACGGGCATGCCAGGAGAAACGACTTGGCCGACCTCCGCATCAATCCCCGTCACCACGCCATCCGCATCAGCGATCAAGCTGGTATAGCTGCTTTGATTTGCTTGAACCCTGAGTCCGACTGTGGCTTGTTCGTGATTGGCGAGTGCCGCCTTGTAGGCTGCTTCCTTCGATTCCAGCAAAGCCTGGCTGACAAAATTTTTCTGGCGCAGCTCGCGATAGCGATTGAGTTCTGCTTGCGCCAGCGACAGCGTGCTATCTGCTGCGCTGACGCTAGCCTTGGCTTGCGCTTGGGCGAGCTGGAAGTCACTGGCATCCAACTGCATCAGCAGCTGCCCACGTCGGACCACGGTGCCAACATCCACCCGACGGGCAATGACCTTGCCGCCAACCCTGAACCCAAGCCGCGATTCATAACGCGGCTGCACCTCACCCGCCAGCTCGACTTGATTTTTAGCACCGGAAGGGGCCACAACCATAACCCTCACAGGCCGAATGTCCTCGGTTTTTGCCGGCTTGTCCGTGCATGCCACCAGCAATAAGATCCCGCCGAACAGCGATATCGAAATGAGGGATTTGAGCCCTGACATGAGATCTTGGCGATTTTTTGATAACGGGAGCATCACGGATTTTCCTTTACTATTCGGGCAGACATTGCACCAGCGCTTGCTTAAGGAGCCATTTGTCACGGCTTTTTCAATTACTGACTCAAAGGTAAGTAATTATAGCGAATCAACTTTCGGTAATGTCGCTTATTCGATGTCTCACCTTTGTACCGCCTTGATGTCCAACGCACACTACGAAAACTTTCCGGTCGCCTCCCCGCTCCTTCCGAAGTCGATGCGCGCCCCAGTCAGGGTGATCTATGCTTTTGCCCGCAGCGCTGATGATCTAGCTGACGAGGGCGATGCGCCACCGGAGGAGCGTATCCGTGCCCTGTTGACCTACGAAGCAGAGCTTGATCGGATCGACCAAGGTCAGAAGCCCGAATCTCGGCTCTTTCAAGACGTCGCAGCAACGCTAGCTACATACCAACTGGATACGCATTACTTGCGCGCGCTTCTGTCGGCCTTTCGCCAGGATGTCGGCCAAACCCGTTATCCGACCTTCGATGCGCTATTGGATTACTGCCGACGCTCTGCGAACCCGGTGGGTCGTATCATGCTCAGCCTGTTTGGCAACACCTCGGCCAGTGCATTTCAACAAAGCGATGCCATATGCAGTGCGCTTCAAATCATTAATTTTCTTCAGGACGTAGCCATCGACTGGGATAAATCACGCATCTACTTACCGCAGGAAGACCTACAGCGATTTGGCGTCAACGAAGAGCAGATCGCTGCCCAGCGCGTCGATGATCACTGGCGAGCACTGATGGCCTTTGAAGTTCAGCGGGCACGCGCCATGATGCTTAGCGGTGCGCCACTGGCCTTGCACATTCGGGGCCGGCTTGGTTGGGAACTGCGACTCATCGTGCAGGGTGGTCTGCGTATCCTCGAGAAAATTGAAGCCGTAGGTTACGATGTCTTCCGCGCGCGACCGACCCTGAAAAAACGCGACTGGCTGCTGATCTTCTGGCGAGCCCTGCGCTTTGCCAACTAACATGCGGTTCCCCATAAAAAAACGACGCATTCAGCTCAGAGAATGACTCCCGAAGACTACTGCCAACAAAAAGCTGCTCAGAGCGGCTCGAGTTTTTACTACAGCTTTCTTTTCTTGCCGCCACCACGCCGGCAGGCCATCACTGCTTTGTACGCGTTCTGTCGCGAGGTGGATGATGTGGTCGACGAGACCAGTGACCCTGCTCTGGCGCACACTACGCTGGCCTGGTGGCGCAAAGAGGTAGCGCAGATGCTGGCAGGACAGCCCAATCATCCGGTGACCCAGGCACTGATGCCGCACCTGAAGACATTCAACATTCAGGGAGAGCATCTGTTGGCCGTCATTGACGGTATGGAGATGGATCTCACCCAAACACGCTATCTCGATTTTATTGCGCTCGAGCGCTATTGCTGGCACGTCGCCAGTGTCGTGGGCATTATGTCCGCCAGCATCTTCGGCTACAGCGACCCACGCACGCTGCAGTATGCAGAAAAGCTCGGTCTTGCGTTCCAACTCACGAACATCATTCGTGACGTCGGTGAAGATGCACGCCGTGGCCGAATTTATCTGCCGATATCGGAGTTGCAGGCCCACCAGGTACCTGCCTCGTAACTTCTCAATGCAACTCACAGCGATCGCTTTGTAGAACTCATGCGCTTTCAGACTCAGCGCGCGCAGGCCCTGTATGACGAAGCAATGGCCCTATTGCCGGCGGCAGATCGCCGCGCGCAGCGAGCGGGGCTGATCATGGCAGCGATTTATCGCGCCGTACTCGACGAAATCGAGCGAGATGATTTTCGGGTCCTGCATCACAAGATCTCGCTCACGCCGCTACGCAAACTTTGGTTGGCGTGGAAAACCTGGGTCAAAGGCTGATGCGCAAGCCCACAGTCGCCGTCATCGGCGCCGGCTGGGCGGGCTGTGCTGCGGCGGTTGAGCTGACACGGCGCGGCGCCAAAGTCATATTGCTCGAAGCCT
>CANKWG010000063.1 GCA_947487325.1 Oxalobacteraceae bacterium
CAAAATCGCCTACGAAACCATCCATCCCATTCTAGACAATGGGGGTCTGGTGCTGCTCTCGCCGCTGGGCTTCTCGCCAACCGGCGAAGTTTTCAATCTGGCCATGGAAGACGTAGCTGTGGCAGCTGCCATATCGCTGCGTGCCGACAAACTGATCTTCATCACTGAAACGCCCATGATGACGGATGCGGGCGGTACCGCGATTCATGAAGTCTCGGTCCATCAGGCGCAGGCCGTTATTGAATCCGCTTGCTTGCCCGCGGATGCTGCCTACTATTTTTCCAATGCAATCCGCGCTTGTCAGTCCGGTGTGCCGCGCTCCCACATTGTGCCGTTCTCTACCGATGGCTCGGTCTTGCTCGAAATTTTTACGCACGATGGCGTAGGCACGATGGTGTCAGCGCAGAATCTGGAAAGCTTGCGCGAAGCCAGCATTGAAGATGTCGGCAGCATTCTTCGTCTGATCGAACCTCTGGAAGCAGATGGCACCCTAGTGAAACGCGGTCGCGAATTGATCGAACGCGAGGTGGACTATTTCTCTGTCATTGAGCATGACGGTGTGATTTTCGGTTGCGCAGCACTCTATCCCTTCCCTGCAGAGAAAATGGCCGAGATGGCCTGCCTGACGGTGAGTCCTGATTCACAAGCGCAAGGTGATGGCGAACGTTTGCTCAAGCATCTGGAAAATCGCGCGCGCGCCGCCGGCTTCAAAAAACTATTTGTACTCACGACCCGCGCCGCCCACTGGTTTCTTAAGCGCGGATTCACCAACGCCAGCCTAGATGACTTACCCAAGGACCGGCAAAACATGTACAACTGGCAGCGCAAGTCGCTCGTACTAATTAAAAATCTTTGAACTGGAGATATCAATGACTCGGATGGTCCACTGCATCAAGCTCGGCAAAGAAGCCGAAGGACTGGATTTCCCCCCCTATCCCGGCGATCTGGGCAAAAAAATCTGGGAAGGCGTCTCCAAAGAAGCTTGGGGTGCCTGGCTCAAGCACCAGACCATGTTGGTCAATGAAAACCGCCTGAATCTGGCAGACGTGCGCGCGCGAAAATATCTGGCGACGCAAATGGAGAAGCATTTCTTCGGCGAAGGTGCCGATGCGGCACAGGGGTATGTGCCGCCCTCGGAATGAATTTAATGGTGTACTGACGCCGAGAATCTCTTTCAAAAAGCCCGCAGAGTTGCGGGCTTTTTTTTAAATTACTAACTGAGGCTGGGCAGTTAGTCATCATGAGAATTGACAAAACTAGTGGTTGATAACGCCACACTCTCAAAACTCAAGTCGCCTCACACCCGTGCTCGTACCGAGCAGACAAACCGATGCACCACGGATAGCAAACAAACCGACGCTAACCACACCGGGAATGTCATTGATCTTGCTTTCCATGGCGGCGGGCTCCGTGATCCGCATACCACTCGCATCAATGATGTGACAGGCATTGTCAGTCATGTAGGGTTGTCCATCCTTCATCCGCAGTACGGGCATGGCACCCATCGCTGAAAGATATTTGCTGACTGACTGCACAGCCATCGGAATGACCTCGACCGGGAGTGGAAACGTACCCAGTACATCAACCAGCTTGGAACCATCAGCGATACATACAAATCTGTCGGCAACCGAGGCGACGATCTTTTCGCGGGTCAAGGCACCACCACCGCCTTTAATCATCGCGCCCTGATGATTGATTTCATCTGCACCATCGATGTAGACGGGCATAGCGTCGATGTCATTAAGATCAAACACGGTGATACCGTGCGATCTCAGCCGAGTTGCGGTAGCTTCCGATGAGGCAACCGCCCCCTTGATACGATCGCGAATCTTACCCAGCTCATCAATAAAAAAATTAGCGGTCGAGCCGGTTCCTACGCCGATGATTCTACCTTCCACCACATAGTCGAGCGCGGCACGTGCTACCGCTTGTTTGAGTTCATCTTGCGTCATTAACATCGCTCCGGTATTCGAAGCCGATATTTTATCGGATGCACCAGTACTACCGGCTGAATTCTAATGACGACACGCTAGCCGCACATCGTAAACTCAGGCCGGCGCTGCATTCGCAATCAGATACTGCGCCAGCGAGGCCTTGTCATGTAAATTTAGCTTACGATACAAATGGGCGAGCTGATTGCGCACGGTATGATGCGATACACCTAACTCTCGTGCAATCTGCTTGTGACTCATACCCGAGGCAAAGCGCCGCGCCACAACAAACTCACGCGGCGTCAGGATTTCCATCGCATTCACTGGACGGATACGGCATAAGTGGCCGCCCTGTTGTCTGACCAGCGTGATTTCTATTTGCGTGCCGCGATAAGTTTTGCCGGTCAACAAAAGCTCCATTACCTCGACCGGTATGGCATCGGGCTCCAGTTCGGGCCACTCCCGCTCCAGCAAACTGAAGAAACGTGGATCGGCGATTTCCACCATCCCTTCCGCACTGATCAGACCCGAGGCCATGCCACGGTCATTAGTGCTTTTGCCCGTATTGCGCTCGATAGCGCGTGCCTGATTGATCACCAGCGCGTGCGACAAATGCGTCCACAAACCATGAAGGCAGGCAGCGTCACTTTCGGCAAAACGTACATCTTGCTTGCGATACAAAACAATCCAACGAGCCGGGCTCACCTTTTCCGGGTCATCCCCGTGGACGATGAGATGACAAAGTCCCAGTTCTTCGGCCATGGTTCGCACGCCACTCAATTCTCGTCCTTTCGGTTTGCCACGTTTGCCATGCCGGCTCTTGCGGTACAGTTCCCGGATCCCGCCCCGCGATGGCGCCATGGGCGCGTTGCGAAATCCCTTGGCGACCGGATCATCGCGAAGCGATGCTTGCCCTAGCGCAGCCTGTGGCTCGATGACAGCAGGCGGAGAGTTGTCCGCCGTCAACAAGCTCTTGGCAGCTGTTTTGCGCGCGTCCCCGCCGGTGCCGAAGATCGCGCCATCAAAACGTATCCATGTCTGTAATAAACCAATCGCCTGATTGAGAAATTGATCGGGCGCCGCGTACTCCGCGAGGGCGTACAAGTCTCTGACGGTGCTTGAAAATGCTTGCAAGAGAACCTCCTACGTGTCCGTTGTTGTGGGGATTTTTGTTCGGATAGCGCACGACATTACTAAAGAGACAACTTATTTTATTTAATTTGCAACAAAAAAGCTGCATTTTTGAATAAAAATGTTGTTAATCGAACATCTGAGGGGATTTTCCTGGAGGGAACTGCAGCGCATTACGAGGCGTCAAGACGGCGCAGCTTCAAAAATTATGAAATAGGCTTACCCGCCCCGGGCTACTTGGGGCGGTGGTGCAGGTATGATCTCGACGAACGCGCGAGTGCGCCCTTTATCCGTTGTATTGGCCTTGCTTGACCAACACTCCCGACCCCGAAAGATCGTCACGTGAAGTCCACACTCACTCGCACGCTTCCAGAGAGCAGCTCACCCGCCTTGTCAGCGCTGACCCAGCATGCGGCTGAGGCTCGCTCATGGGCTTTGGGGGATTTGTTCAAACAAGATGCCCAGCGTGCTCAGGTGTTTTCGATTGAAGCCGCAGGACTATTGCTTGATTTTTCAAAAAATCATCTGCGTAACGACTCCCTGAATCTGCTCGCAGATTTTGCGAGGGAGCGCGGGGTTGAAACCCTGCGGGATGCCATGCTGGCTGGCGAGCGAATCAACACCACCGAACACCGTGCCGCCCTGCATACGTGCTTGCGGCAACCACCGAACACCAGTTTTCTCTTCGATGGCCACGACATCACTGCCGACATTCAGGCGGTGCTGTCGCGCATGTCTTCCTTCGCAGAAAAAATCCGCGATGGCAGCTGGAAGGGCTACACGGGTCAGCGCATCACGGATATCGTCAACATCGGGATCGGTGGTTCGGATCTGGGACCCGCAATGACCTGCGCTGCACTGCGCACTTATGCACACCCCGATCTGCGCTTACATTTTCTGTCCAATGTCGATGGGCATGCCGCTGATGCCCTTCTGTCGGCACTGAATCCGCAGACCACGCTGTTCATCGTCGCCTCCAAAACATTCACCACCATGGAGACCATGCACAACGCTGCGGCCGCGCGCACCTGGCTGCTGCAACACGCACAACCCGCTGATCTGGCTAAGCATTTCGTTGCCGTCTCCACCAATACAAACGCCGTCCGCGAATTTGGTATTGATCCAGTCAACATGTTCCCCTTCTGGGACTGGGTCGGCGGGCGCTACTCCATCTGGTCGGCGATCGGTCTGCCGCTGCTGATTTCGATCGGTATCAAGGCCTTCAGAGAATTTCTAGCCGGCGCACAGCGCATGGATGAACATTTCCGTACAGCCCCGCTGGGTTCCAATATGCCGGTGGTATTGGCGCTCACAGGCTTTTGGTATCGCCAGTTTTTTGGCACCACCTCGCAACTTATCGCACCCTATCATGAAGACCTGCACCTCTTTCCTGCCTACCTGCAGCAACTGGAAATGGAAAGTAACGGCAAGCAGGTCACCCGCGATGGAAAACCGGTTGCTATGCTAACGGCACCGGTGACATGGGGAAGCGTGGGGACTAATGGACAGCATGCTTATTTTCAGTTGCTGCATCAGGGTACGGATTTGATCCCAGTCGATTTCATCATCGCGCTGAAACCTGCACATCCCTATAAAGATCAACACAAGGCGCTGCTCGCAAATGCAGTGGCACAGGCAGAAGCCCTGATGTGCGGCAGCGGCAGGGTTAGCAGTAGCAGTAGCAGTAGCAGTAGCAGTAGCAGTAGCAGTAATGGTAGCGATGCCACGCTGCCACCACATCGGGTTTTTGCAGGCAATCGCCCAAGCAATATGCTGGTATTACCAGCGCTGGACCCAGCCGCATTGGGCGCGCTAATTGCGCTATACGAACATAAAACTTTTGTGCAAGGCGTACTGTGGAATATCAACAGTTTTGACCAATGGGGTGTTGAGTTGGGCAAGACCCTCGCCCACCGAATTCTTGATGAATTCAATGACGCCGCACCCATTACAAGCCATGACAGCTCGACCGCAAATCTGATCAAGCGCGTCCAGAACGCACTCAAGTCATAATCTGCCCGCGAACTTCAACCCAATCTCTTCCTATTTTTTGCATCAATACACACTGACCGCCATGAACCAGCTCGAGCAGTTAAAGCAATACACCACTGTCGTTGCCGATACCGGTGATTTTCAATCCATCGAGGCCTTTACACCACGTGATGCAACCACCAACCCCTCGCTGATACTCAAGGCAGTACAAAAGCCCGCTTATCAGCCGCTGCTGGCCGAGACCCTTCAAAAGCACAAGGGCAAATCTACCGACGAGATAGTGGATCATCTTCTGATCGCCTTCGGATTAAAAATTCTGGCGCTGATACCGGGACGCGTGTCCACCGAAACCGATGCCCGACTGTCCTTTAATACCGAAGCCACGATTGCCAAAGGCCGCCACCTGATCGCGCTGTATGAGGCTGCCGGCATCTCGCGCGAGCGCGTACTGATTAAGATCGCCTCGACCTGGGAAGGTATACGCGCGGCGCAAGTACTGGAAAAAGAAGGCATTCACTGCAACATGACGCTGCTGTTTTCACTGCCACAGGCGGTGGCTGCTGCTGATGCGGGCGCCAAACTGATTTCGCCGTTTGTCGGTCGAATTTATGACTGGTATAAAAAATCGACGGGAGAGAATTACACCGGCGACAATGACCCCGGTGTGCAATCGGTGGCCAACATCTATGCGTATTACAAAAAGTTCGGCTATGCGACCGAAATCATGGGTGCGAGCTTTCGCAACACCGGGCAAATCCTTGCGCTGACCGGTTGTGATTTACTGACGATCAGTCCGGAATTGTTGCAGCAACTGGCCGATACTGATGCGCCGGTGGAACGTCGGCTCTCCCCTGACAAAGCGACCCAATCGGATATCAAGCGGCTGAGTTTTGATGAGAAAGGTTTTCGCTTTGCGCTGAATGACGATGCGATGGCGACAGAAAAACTAGCCGAGGGTATTCGGCTGTTTTGTGCGGATGCGGCCAAACTCGATCATCTGATTCAGACTGCCGCGTGAGCAGAACGCGCCAAACATCATCGCTGCTAGCTCAGGTCGGCACCGTCGATTTGAATCGGTTGTATTTGCTCATCAGATAAGCAATTGCGACTTGAGATTTTTGGTCGGCGTCGGTCAGTGGTAGCGCGGTTGAGTAAATCCCCTGCAAGTATTCAGCATAAGACACGCATTCATCCAGAAAATAGGTATCTCTCATGATCAACTTATCTGGCTCCGCTCGGTTCAACGCAGCCTCAAAAGACCGCCGAAATTCCTCGAAAATTTTCTGACCCCGGCTGATCTGATCCGCGGTCATATTTTCGACTGGAAAAATTTGACGCTTATCAATAATCTGACGGCGGTACTGAACTAAACGCTCCCTAACTAGATCACGATGATCTTTCATCATTTCTACTGTGCGAGACAAATCAATATCATGTCCGGTTTTGAGATTCGCAATCGCGTTCATCACTTTGATCGCGTTGTCTGCTTTTTCAAGGTCTGTGTAGGCCAGATACGGACCATCCAGACTGCTCAACGGCAGACCAGACAAGCTTTTCTCTGATATTGAAGAAGGCTGCCCCGGCCAAATCGTAGCAAAGACCTCAAGACCGGAGAAAAAAACCCCCGCATCGAGCCCCATTACCCCGAGCAGTTGACGCTGCTGTCCTGCATCAGCACCCAGCAGACTTTCAACGGCCTGCCGGTCGAGCGAAATCGGTGGTGGCTCGACCTTGGGCGCAGCGGCTGTTCGTCGCGGCGGCGGCGCAGCCGGCTCCGGAGGCCACGAAAATCCATCTTCTTTTCCGGCTGCCTCAGTCGCAGCATCCGTATTGAGACTCCATTTGCTCAGATACTCTGCCGCCTGCTTTTGATCCAACGTTGTAGAGTCATTAAACTTGACCATCGAGGCGAAGCCCAGCATTTCGGTATTCGCAAAATACTTTCCATTTTTCTGAAGGAGGAATCGCTGATCATTGTCTCTGCGCTCAACAAATTTATCAACAAACTCGTTGAATTCCCACTCACCCGGTTGCAACTGCTCTTTTGCTTTTGCTATCTGCTCAGCCTCGGCACGTTCTGCCTGCCTTCTTGAGGCCTCCTCAGCACTACCCTCCAGTGATATTTTTCGTGACCTGAGATACTTGGCCGCAGCCACCTCAAGCGCTGAGGGCGGCGTCGAGAAGGTTTTTTTGATTCGATTGTCTTCGTCAATTATTTTTCTTGCAAACTCAAGCGATTCCGGCTGAAAAAAAGGTGACCCCAGAGACTCCAGGCCAACAAAATCTCTATCTTCATACAATTTAAAAAACTGTAGGAAAAGTTTTTCACCTTTTGATATTTTCGGCACAATATCTTCGAAGATGATGTGCTCTTCCTCGATCACCGGATTATCCGTGACAAGCGGCGAAGGAAATTCAAGCGTTTTTCTTTCAGGTTCAAACGAAGGCCTGTTCTTCCCCAGCACAAACGCAGCTGCGGCGTAATCTAATCGATCGTCTTCTGTAAGGATTGATTTATATGAAAAATTTTCGTAACTATTCCAATGAATTTTAGCGATATCTAGAACCTCATCCGAAAACACATTGTTCGCATTAGGCCAGTCATTGTTTCTCAAAAAACTTCCTATAAAATTTTTCGTTTTCTCAAAATTCTCTTTGGCTGCAGCAATTTTATTAGCCTGATTTTTGGCTTCTTTTTCAGCTTCCGTTTCAACTTCTTTTTCCCTCGGGAGAGTCGAATTGATTATTGAATTTTCAGTCGTGGACTCCGCAGGTTTTGACCAGAGCGATCTGATGCTTTCAAATATCCAAAGAACCGCCTGCTCAACTAAAGTCCATCCAACGTGAGACCGAGCTGCGGCTGCGGCATCTTCCCGGACAGAAGAATTCTGACGGGCCTCATCGCTGATTTGATTGACACCGCGCTTTACGTAGATAACTTTTACTGGCCCATCGTCCATATCACGCTGATTGACTCGATCGTAGCCAAGCCAATCCATGAATTTTTGTACAACATCCATACATCCTCCGATGGAAAATTCTTCCATCAATGATGCATAAGGCGATCCTGTCAGTGGCGCATCAATTTGCGTAAGTGAGTTACTAGTTCAGCGTTGGCAGTGTTGCCAAACCCGATGAGAGGCGCACGAACCACACCGCATCAGTGGAAGTTGACGCGATTTCCGTTATTTATCTGTCTGGTCAGCTTGGCCGACTTCAATAGATCAGCCGAATGGCCAGGGATTAAAACTGAAATACCCCAGAAGAAACACGGCCAGCGCCAGCAAAAATTTCTTCCAATCGTGTTTCATGTTCCGGATATCCAGTGAGAGGTCAAGTCAGATCACGCCATCAGCGCGGAATTGAGCAATTTGATCAGGCAGGTATCCCAGCGACTCAAGCACCGTCTGGTTATGCTCACCCAACTCCGGCCCCAGCCAGCGCGTGCCGCCCGGAGTTTCAGACATTTTGGGGGTGACGGCTGGCATTTTGATTGGCGAACCATCTCTGAACGCATGCTGCTCGAACATGTGACGCGCGAGGAATTGCGGGTCTTGCAGCATGTCGCGTACCGAGTAAATTTTTGACACCGGTACATCGGCTGCCTTGAGCACTTCCAGCGCCCTATCAATCTGCTGCTGGCTGCACCAAGACTGGATCGCGCCATCAATCTCCACGACGCGTACGACGCGTCCGGCATTGTTGGCGAGTTCAGGGTCATCGGCCATATCGTCTCGCCCAATCGCACGCATGAGTCGCTTGAAAATCGCATCGCCATTGCCAGCAACGACGATGTTTTCACCATCGGCCGTGGTGTAAGTGTTGGAAGGTACGATGCCGGGCAAGGCACCGCCGGTCCGTTCGCGAATGACGCCGGCATGGTCATACTCCGGTACCAGCGATTCCATCATGTTGAATACCGCTTCATACAAGGCCACATCAACCATCTGTCCCTGCCCCGCTTTGCAGTCTTCACCTGTTTTTCCATTCCAACGACCACCCGTCACATCCCGATGGCGCAATGCCATTAGCGCACCGATCGCGCCATGCAGCGCAGCGATGGAATCACCAATAGAAATACCAATTCGAACCGGCGGGCGATCTGCATGACCGGACACATAGCGAATGCCACCCATCGATTCACCAATAGCACCAAAACCTGGTGCATCACGCATGGGCCCGGTCTGGCCATAGCCGGATAGCCGCACCATGATCAGCGCGGGATTAATCGCGCGCAGTTGTTCGTAACCGAGATTCCATTTCTCGAGCACGCCAGGACGGTAGTTCTCGATGATGATGTCGGCATCCAATGCCAGCTGACGCGCGATTTCCTGCGCGCGCGGATCTTTCATGTTGAGGGTAATGCTTTTCTTGTTGCGGCTCTGCACGCTCCACCACAGCGAGTTACCGTCTTTGAGCACACGCCACTGACGTATCGGATCGCCGCCATCAGGTGATTCGACCTTGATGACTTCGGCACCGAATTCGGCCAGCATGCGCGAGCAGAATGGACCGGCGATCAGGGTACCCAACTCAAGTACCTTGATACCTGCAAGTGGACCCTGTGGAACAGACTTGTTTTCCATGCGAAGACTCGGTGGAAGAAAATACGATCAGGTCGTGCGGCGATCCAGCATGGCGCGCGCGATGGTGCCGGCATCAACATATTCCAGTTCACCACCGACCGGCACACCGCGCGCGAGGCGGCTGACTTTCAAGCCGCGTGTCTTGAGAGTTTCACTGATGTAGTGGGCTGTCGCTTCGCCTTCATTGGTGAAGTTGGTCGCCAACACGACTTCGGTAACTACGCCATCGGTGGCACGCGCAATCAGTTTGTCGAGATGCAGATCTTTGGGGCCAATGCCATCGAGCGGTGACAATCTGCCCATCAACACAAAATACAAGCCCTTGAAGGTCAGCGTCTGCTCGATCATCAGCTGATCACCCGGCGTTTCAACCACGCACAACTGCGTGGCATCGCGCTCGCTATCAAGGCAGGTTTCGCAGATATCATTTTCAGTGAACGTATTACAGAGCGCGCAATGTTTCACGCGCTCGACTGCCTCCGACAAAGCTCGGGACATCAGCGCAGCACCCTCTCGATCGTGCTGCATCAAATGGTAAGCAATGCGCTGCGCAGATTTCGGCCCGACACCGGGCAGACGACGCAGCGCCTCGGTCAGGAAATCCAGGCTGGATGGATTTTTCAAGCGCTGGGCGTGATCAGAATGGCAGTTTGAAACCGGGCGGCAGCGGCAATCCTGCTGTCATACCGGACATTTTTTCGTTTGATGTAGCTTCCGCTTTGCGCACCGCGTCGTTGAAGGCGGCTGCGACGAGATCTTCCAGCATGTCTTTGTCTTCACCCAGCAGCGAGGGATCGATGGTGACGCGCTTGACATCATTTTTGCAGGTCATGATGACCTTGACCATACCCGCGCCCGCCTGACCTTCGACTTCAATCGTCGCCAACTGGTCCTGCATTTTTTTCATGTTGTCCTGCATGGCCTGAGCTTGTTTCATCAGACCGGCAAGTTGGCCCTTCATCATGATGGACTCCTCTAAATAAAGTTAAACAGGTTTGATCGAACCCGGCACGATGGTGGCACCGAATTCGCGTATTAAGGTTTGTACAAACGGAT
>CANKWG010000064.1 GCA_947487325.1 Oxalobacteraceae bacterium
ATTGGATACAGGCGCCAGAAACTTTTGCCGCCTTTCTTGAATTTGCTTATCCGACAGAACAGGTCGAGCAACTGCTGTTGGCAGCCCAGCGTCTGGTAGTACAAATGACCGGCTGGCTGGTTGCGCGACAACGCGCCGTCTCTGCGCTGGTGCTGACGCTGGAATATGAGCGCATGCGTTCTCGGCTTGCTTCGACTGACATTGAGATCACGCTCGCAGAACCTGCATGGCAGGAAGCGCATTTACTGCGCCTGATGAAAGAAAGACTGAACCAGCTAACGCTCAAAGCACCCGTCGCGGTCTTGCGACTGAAAGCCAAGCAGCTTGCTGCATTCGCACCACCGACAGCGCAGCTGTTTCCTGAGCCTGGTGGCACACCGGCAGATTACCGCCGGCTGCTCGAGCTGCTGATGGCACGGCTTGGACCCGAGGCGATACGCCTGCCGGCACCGGCCTCAGATCATCGTCCTGAAGCCGCCAACCAATGGCAAATAAGTAGTCAAACACAACAAAAAATACTGGCTGATACAGGTGCGCGATTTGCTGAACGTCCCTTCTGGTTGCTGGAGCAGCCACTGGCGCTGACGCTGCGTGGACATCGACCTTTTTATGGTTCAGCACTGCATTTACTCAGTGGACCAGAACGCATTGAAGCAGGCTGGTGGGATGGCGATCTTGCGATGCGTGATTACTTTGTTGCACAGGGTGAGGAGGGCGCGTACTACTGGATTTACCGTGAGCGCGATATCGATCAGGCACGGTGGTTTTTGCACGGCCTATTTGCATGAGCCATGATGCCTACTACGCCTTCTCTGCCGGCCTATGCTGAACTCCAGTGCGCGTCCAACTTCAGTTTTTTGCACGGTGCTTCACATCCCGAACAGTTGGTCGCACGGGCGGCAGCGCTGGGCTATAGCGCGCTAGCCATCACGGATGAGTGCTCGCTGGCTGGCGTTGTGCGCGCACATGTCGAGGCAAAACGGCATCAGCTGTCACTGATTATTGGTAGTCAGTTTCGCGTTCATACAGAAGAGGGTGATTGTCTGACCCTGATTGCACTGGTGATGAATCGCGAAGGCTATGGCAATTTATGCGAACTGATTACGCTGGCAAGAAGCAGGGCAGAGAAGGGAGATTATCGTCTCACGCTGACTGACTTCACTGACCCTGAGGATCAATATCGTCATCTGCATACCTTGCCCGATTGCTTTTTACTGCTGGCACCCGACTATGGCATCAGTGCGACCCAATTACATCGTCAGGCCACGTGGCTGAAATCCACTTTCGGCGCGCGTGCCTACCTCGCCCTCAGCTTGCTCTATCGCGGGCAGGATGAGCAGCATAAGCGGATCGTGATGCAAACATCGGTAATTCACTCGCTTGGCGTGGTAGCCACTGGTGATGTCTGCATGCATATTCGTTCACGCAAGCCCTTGCAGGACGTACTTGCCGCCATCCGGCTTGGCAAACCCGTAGCGCAATGCGGTCATGCTTTGTTTCCGAATGCGGAAAGACATTTGCGCTCGCGCCTCCGGTTAGCCAATATTTATCCGCATGAGACATTGCATGCGACTACGCTGCTTGCAGCGCAGTGTCAGTTTTCTCTCGATACGCTGCGCTATGAATATCCGGACGAGCTTGTTCCGCAGGGTCAGACACCGACAAGCTATCTGCGTGAACAAACCTGGGCGGGTGCACATCGTCGTTTTCCGTCAGGTATACCGGCCAATGTACAGCAGCAGATCGAACATGAACTTGCACTGATTGCAGAGCTGGCCTATGAGCCTTATTTTCTGACAGTGTATGACATCGTCAGTTTTGCCCGGCATCTTCATATTTTGTGTCAGGGTCGTGGCTCAGCGGCTAACTCGGCCGTCTGCTACTGCCTGGGCATCACCGAAGTCGATCCAGCCCGAAGCAGCCTGCTGTTTGAACGCTTCATATCAAAAGAACGTAACGAGCCACCCGATATCGATGTTGACTTCGAACATCAGCGGCGAGAAGAAGTCATTCAATATATTTATGAAAAATACGGCCGTCAGCGAGCCGCACTGACTGGCGTTGTCATCACTTATCGGGGACGCAGCGCATTACGCGACGCAGGCAAGGCCTTGGGCGTGGATTTGTCTATCGTCGATCGGCTGACAAAATCCTATCGCCGATGGGATAGTGACACGGGGCTGGAAGATATTTTTATTGAATGCGGTATGGACCCTGCTTCTGCTATCGCACAATCATGGCAGAAAATCGCTGCTGACCTGATAGGCTTTCCTCGTCACTTATCGCAGCACCCGGGTGGATTTGTCATTGCACGTGACAAGCTCTCACGGCTGGTTCCTATCGAAAAAGCCACTATGCAAGGACGTAGTGTCGTGCAATGGGATAAGGATGATCTCGATGCATTGGGTCTGCTGAAAATCGATATCCTCGCACTGGGTATGCTCTCCGCGCTACGTCGCAGTTTCGAACTGATCTCGGGACAACTAGGGGAGCCTTTCGAACTGCAAGATATTCCCGCCGAAGATGCGGCGACCTACGCGATGATTAGCAAGGCCGATACGGTAGGCGTATTCCAGATCGAGAGTCGTGCACAAATGAGTATGCTGCCTCGTCTACAGCCGCGTACTTTTTACGATTTGGTAATTGAGGTGGCCATCATACGGCCCGGGCCGATACAAGGCGGCATGATTCATCCTTATTTGCGACGCCGACAAGGTCTTGAAGCGATAACGTACCCGAGCGCTGATATGGAAACAGCGCTCTCGCGTACCTTGGGTGTGCCTATTTTTCAGGAGCAGGTGATGCAGATCGCCATGCTTGCGGCAGGTTTTTCTGCAGGGGAGGCCGATCAGCTACGTCGTGCGATGGCAGCGTGGAAGCGCAAGGGTGGCCTGGAAAAATTTCATGACCGTTTGATACAAGGCATGCTGGCACGCGGCTATACCGCCGAATTTGCCGAATCTATTTATAGCCAGATACAAGGCTTTGCCGAGTATGGTTTTCCTGAAAGTCACGCAGCAAGCTTTGCACTGCTCGCCTACGCCAGCGCTTGGCTGAAATGTCATCATCCGGCAGCTTTTCTGGCCGCCTTACTCAACAGCCAGCCCATGGGCTTTTATACACCATCGCAACTCGTGCAGGATGCAAAGCGACACGGCGTCGAAGTACGTGCAGTTGATATAGTCACCAGCAACTGGGAAGCGACACTTGAAATCAATCAGGCAGCACCGCCAGCAGTACGGCTGGGATTGAATCTGGTTCGCGGGCTATCGCAGGAAGCCGGATGGCGTATCGAAGAGGCACGCGCCATCAAACAATTTCATGATCTGCCAGATCTCGCGCTGAGAGCCCATCTGTCTTCGACTGACATGCAGGCACTGGCCGCAGCCAATGCACTGCGCAGTTTGGCCGGTCATCGTCATGAAGCGCTCTGGCATGCCTCAGTAGCCTCACCGGGCAAGGCTTTGCTGAAAGCCGCACCACCCGCTATCGATAGCATTACTTTGACTGAGCCAACAGATAAGCAGGAAGTCATCAATGACTACCGAACGCTGAGTCTGACTTTGGGCCAACATCCGCTGGCCTTCTTGCGTCAGCATCTTTCAGCGAAGCGATTTCTGCCCGCGTCAACCCTCGACACATTTGCGCAGGGTCAGTTTGCACGCGCCTGCGGGATCGTCACCTTGCGCCAGCAGCCAGGGACGGCTAAGGGAACCGTGTTTGTGACACTGGAAGATGAAACTGGGGTCGTCAATGTGATCGTTTGGCCAAATTTGGTTAGGCAACAGCGAAGAGAGTTGTTGAATGCCGGACTATTGGGCGTTTACGGAATATGGCAGAAAGAAAACAATGTGCACCATTTGATCGCTAAACGGCTAGTCGATCTTTCTAACTTACTAGTCGAATTTAAAAAAAGTAGTAAAGATTTTTCGTGAATAGCGGTTGACTCAATGCGTAAGAAATATTTTTGAGTGGGAAACGGCAGGAAAAACTCGGTTTCTCTTTTGTCAGTAGTGCAAATATGAACAATCTCATCGTGAAGCGCGATTTTTAATGCCCATCCAAAAATTTTTCGAGAACTATCAGCTGAGAAACGTTACCAAACCCGCACGTATCTCATAGCTTCCCGCGAGCACTGGCTGTGGGAAAAACATAATCGCCATTAAGGAACTCACTGACCATGCAAGCGACACCATCCAATACAGGACAGAATTCTTATCAGCAAAGTCAGCAAGCTACGCAAGAAGAGAACCCGTCGCAGAATCGAGAGCAGGCGAAGCATTCCAACTTGAATACTTCGGTCAAAAATAACAGCACAAAGGGTGGGGAAAATGATGGTGTAGCTTCTGATGAAAAACCCGCTAAAAAACCTGTCATGGCATCAAAGCCAGTAAAGATAAACTTGGATGTCATCACATCCGAGGTGGAAAAAAACCAAAAAACACCAACGCCGATCTCACCCAGAGGGGTTAAGCCAATACCGCGCCTTCAACTTCCTGAAACCGGACAAAATCCTAAATCGCCTAGGTCACCTCGTAGCGATCAGCCGCGCAATATCGCAGAGAGTGTACCCAAAAGCCCGGGCAGAGACGAGATCATCAAGATGGCAGACTCGGTAGCCGATGCCTTTCGCGCATTTGGTTCGCCGCGCAAAGAGCAACCAACACCCAGACGTCTTGAAAGCCGGCGTGATTTGGATAAGTCACTGACAGAGCGTGCGCTAGAGAAGACTGATAATTCTCAGAAATCAACGACATCAACAACATCAACGACATCAACGACATCAACGACATCAACAACGGCCACTGCGCAAGCCAGCATCACAACCACCACTACCACTACAACTACCACCGATACGCAGCCTGCAACGATGATGAACTCCTTGGAGATGGGCGCAATTTCGACCGGCCTCGCTGCAGAATCCCAATTAGATTTCTCCAACACAGTCACACAAATAGATAATCCAGCAGTACTAAATTCCGCATATCAAACTGGCGGCAGTGGGGCCCTACCTAATGAGCCCGGCTATCAGCCAGGACAGTTTTTTATCAAAGCAAGGCGCAAGATATCCATGCCTAAGGTGTTTGCACCTGCGAGTACTAACGTAGTGACACCGCCTGTGCAGTCGGCACGCGATGTGAAATACAGCAAACAGGCGCAAATGGTGTTGCTAGCCGATATGTTAGTCGCTGAGTGCGCGGGGGATTCGATTAATCCTAATGATATGGGATCGATCAGCCAAAATAATACAGTGTTGAACTTGAATCAACTACCAGCCGAATTTGCTGAATTTAATTCCTACCTCAAAGGAAAAAATAAACTGAATTTAACTCATTTGATACACGCGATTTTTCGGCCAGATTTCGAATCAAGTGAAGTTTGGAAAAAAGCGGTTGCTATTGATCATAAATTCAGCCGTGGTGGCTATACATGGACGCCTCGATCGGGAAATTTTGAAGGTGATTTTGAAAATCAATTGAAAAGTCTTTTACAAGGCTATGCAGATGAATTTGCTGCTCATCTATTTGGAATTTTACCCAATGTAAAATCAATTGGCATAACAGAAGAATTAAAGACTTTTCTTTTTATGGCAGATAAGAAATTTGTCGAAAAATTAGTCGATCAGGATAGTCGTGCTTCAGCAGGTGAGAAGGGCGTTGATCGACTATCAAAGAAGAATATCGAACAATTACGTGCTTATTTTCTAATGAATATTCTGGTTACTCGACTCATTAAACCCATGTTGATAACGGAGAATCGATCTAATACGCATGTTTCAATGGCTCTGCTCCAAATGGAGATTCATTCCGTGAACAAGGCAGCATTGGAACTATGCAAAGATTTTCAGCAAAAATCTTTTGAGCTGTTTCCCGATAGTTTGCAGAAAATAATGATAAGAAAATCAGAAGATGAATTGAAAATTGCAACAATTCAAAAAGGGAAAGACCGATTTTTGCAAATCAAAGAAGGGTATTCCCAACGACATACGCGTTCCCGTAGTGATCTTGGCATAGGAATGAAAGCCAACCCATTGGAAGATAGAGCTCGTCTCGAATATCAAAAAAAGAATCAGAGAAAACAGCTGGAAAATCAATCCAAGCAGATTAATGATCAGCTTGGACAAGTTCTTGCTGAGATAGAGATTAATGAATTTCCAAGCTCTCTTGCAAAAGAAATCGAAGCAGTAAAAATGACATGGTTTTCTATCGATGATGAAATAAGCAATCATGCGGTTGTTCAGAATCTTTTAAAGACGACTCGAAATCTGATTGCTGCCACGAAGATGGATAAAAATTTAATGGCATTTGAAGAAAAAATCCGATCACTTGCTTCTGAAAGCTTGGATTCACGCGCGAAACGGCGTGCAACAATGCCTCTGAGCCTGGGTGATCTTGATTTTTTAAATGCCATTTTGGATCAGACAATAAATTACGATTTTCCTAGCGAATCCAATTCAAGTAACTCGACTCCATCATCAATATTATCCACAGCTGATAATGCGAAAAATACGATAACAACAACAACTACTGCCAACACAACGACAACCACGACGACGATATTCAACCCAGCAGTCGTGACAGTGCAGAATTCTTTGCCATCCACGCTAGAATCTAATTCAAGTGGAAGTCAGAAAAATGATCCATCAAAATCTACTAACTAAAAAAAAGTCCTAACTATCATGAGCTTAAGTAACGATTTTTCACCAACGCATCACTCGGATACGCATCATTCAAGCCGGAAAAATGATATCAATGCAAAAGAAAAAAAAGAGGTCAGCGGATCGCCTTCGAAAAAACATCGATCACAGCCAGTTATCCGTACACCTGAAGAAAAGAAAGATACTTTGCCAGAACTCAAGCTGCACGAGCTTCCAAAGCCTGATCAGGCAGTCTTCGATAATTTCAAGTCGCCGGTTGGTTCAATGTCGCTGCGCGGGCGTTTGGTGAAATCTCCCACTGATGCAAGTGACTCGCCAAATTCAGTGCGGTCGCCTCAATCGCCCAGGTCGCCACGCAATGAGTATGAGGTCATGTCCAGCCGACGGCATCGTATTGATTCGCCTAGGTCCAACCGTACCGGTCAGCAGCAAGCGCCCGCACTTGTATCTTCCCCGACCTTGACGACAATGAAGACAGTAACGCAAACGGTAACGCAAACAGCGACGTCTACCATGTCGGCGAGCAGTGCCGTAGATACTTTTAGAGGCAATATAAATGCGCCAAACTCTCCGACCCGGGATGGCTCGTCATCCACGGGTGCGCGACAGCGTATGAGCTCACCCCCGACGACCATCAGCCTGAACCAGCAGACGCCAGAGCAAATGAATGCCCTGGCAGACCTTTGGATCCAACATCTGCTCGGATCCTTATCCAGCACCTCAAGCGATCATGTGTCGCTTCTGACCGTTGCAAAAATTAATTCACTTGGTCGCACAGATGGCAAAGCTGTTGCGTCATCTTTATCGTCAGCGTTGGGTGATCTGAAGATATCGGTGGACAAGCAGGGCAAAGTGTCATTAAGCAGCCTGCTGAACTCCATGCTGGCGAATCATCTTGGTCAGAGTATTACGGGTAAGACCATTAAGACCATGCAAGCTACGGTCATGCATGCGAACCCAAAGCTCGCGGCGATCAGTTTTGCTGACATGATTGCATTGGACGAAGATGGCAAGGGAGACGAAGTTCGGCAACAGATGACTGATGCAGTTATTGGGCATGCCAGTGCATGTGTTGATGTCGCTTTCGGTCCATCGCGCAAACTTTCAGAATCCCATTTGCCTCAGGCATTGCTGGAATTCTGGAAGCTGCTGGATGCCAAACTCGTCAAAGAAGCTGAGAAAAATCCTGCACTGACCGCCGAACAGATACTGACAGCTCGCAAGAATCTTGGATTCGATCTACTCGTGACCCGACAAATGTTTCCCTTCGCGCTCAAGCCAGCCCAAGCGATGACTAGTGCCGAGGTAAAGCCGACTCGCGTAAGCGCAGACACCGCACTTCCGGTATTGGCCACGACGTTTGCCAACACCATGTCTGCCGAATTCCATACGGCATGGCCAGCATTTTCTGCTAATGCGATTGCCAGCTTCGACGCTTGATGCCCTCAAAGATGACCGAAGCCTATCCTTCGGTCATCTTTCCAGTAATTGGTCAGCCAGACTTGGCGAAATAATTGATGAATCAGAAATGATCACGTTAGCGCCAAGAGATTTGGTTGTGCACAGGCAGATCCGTTGCGATATAAATTTTCCAGCAACTCGAAGACTTCATCTTTCGACAGGACATATCGTTCCATTAACACGTCTTTCAACTGAATCATCCAGCCTCGATATTCGCCTATCACCTTAAGTGTTTGCGCATACAGTTCGTCGGCTTTCTGTTCCAACTCACGAACGGACGCATCGGAGACCCCGTCGCGTTTGAGCTGCCGGTAATCCAGTTTAGATCGTGAATACATTGACAGTTGATTCACCATCATTTCGAGTTTTGTCGTGACCTTCTGAATATCATTTTGACTGCCTACCGAGATGCCGCGCGCACCATAGAACAGCTCTTCAGCTGCTACGCCGCCATAGAGCTGCATGACATCCTGCTCCAGATCGTCCAACGTCTGCAGACCCGTCTCTGGTGCGGCTGAAAGAACATAGCCAAGCGCTCCAAGCTTGGAAACAGATTCAGTGCTGATTTTCATCAACAGGGATTTTTCCTTGACTTTGGCAAGCGACATTCCTGTCTTTAGCAGAGGGTCAATCTGCATGAAGAAATGCCCAAGCTCATGCAAGGCAACGCGCTCACGTTGCTTGTCTTTATCTGCGCTGGCTGCACGATCGGTAAGGCCGATGGCGACCCGCTCGAATGCACGAAATAACAAATCCGTATCAATTTGAGAATTTTCTTCAATGGCAATCATGCTGGAACGATCGACCACGCTCTGCAACAGGGCAGGGGAGAGGTTGGCCGTTATCTCGGCCACGGCATTCAGATCCAGACGCTCCCAAGCGATCACTTTCGTATCTTTGCGAGCCAAAAAGACGCGCAATAATTCACTGCGTTCAGCTTTGTTCGGCAAACGAAAATTGATCTTAACGCTGAAACGGCGAAGCATGGCTTCATCCATCTCGCTATTGATATCATCAAAATTGGAAGCGACAACCCAGATAATCTCGCGGCCTTCCTCGCTTTTTATGCCGTCCAACAGACCCAGCAGCGTATTGGCGGTGTCATCATCCCATTTCCGCTCGCCCCGACCCCGAGGCATGAACAGCGATTGCGCCTCGTCCAGGAAAATCATGCAGCGCCCCTGCGCACAGGCTTTTTTGTAAATACCATTGAGCGTTTTAGATCCACCACCCACCAGACCCGATTCCAGACTGGCGCCCGATGACTGTATCAGTGGAATATTGAGTTGGCGGGCCAGATAGCCGGCGAGCTTGGTCTTGCCGGTACCTGCCGGACCCGTCAGCATTACATTGAAGGGCTTGTCGATGTTATGTGATTTGTAAAGCGAGCGATTGTGAATCATGGACTCCAGATGTCTGACTTCGCGCTTGATATCGTCCATGCCAACCAAATCATCAAGACTGCCGTGTAGTTCTCCCGGTGGCGTGACCCTGACAGCAGACATCATGCCCGACATACCTTTTTTCAAGCCAATGAGCATCAGCACGAGCAAAAGTAAGCCCACAAAGTTGCGGGATAAAAAGGCAAGCAGGGTGTCGCGAAAGCTTTCCTCTTGTGGTGAATCAAGTAATACCTGATCGTTTGCTGACAGCCACTCGGGCTGGGCTATCGCATAGGGAATGCCATACTGCAAAAGCACCTCCCGTTCCAGATTCACGTGCGTGTTGCTGGGTACTTTTACCGAAATGATCTTGGTTTGATCTTTGTACTTAATCAAGTAGCGCGGAAAGTCACTCAAAGGTTGCGCCAGGAGCAGATATTCCAGGGCATCCCGACGTTCCGGAATCTGCGTAATTAGGGAAACATCCTGACTGAATATGACGTTTGAGAACTCGGTTTGATGTGGCGCGCGTTGTATCGAAATAAAAATTGCACTCAGTAGCAATAAACCAAAGAGGGCATTACGTAGCTGTGCGTGCTTGAGCAGTTGCGTCAGTGACGTGAATTTTGACATGGGATCCAGAGAGGGGGGCGCAAAGAAACTCAGAGCTTGGCTCAGAATCAGAGTAAAGCGTACAAGCTAGGACTAATGAGGCGGGCGTAAGTTGCCGTAGTGAAGAAATTTGATCGAAAAAAACTACATCAGCCCGAGTATGCGACCCATCTCAGCAACATACGGTGTATCTCTCAAAATTTCACCTTCGATACTAGCCACCAGATTGTCAAGTGCGTTATGGGTGCCCTTAAGTTGCTGAGCTACTTTGGGCATATCTGACGTGTTGCTACTCAGCGTGTGCTTGAGTGCATCTATCTCTGTTTTTAATGCCTGAACGCGTGCCGATGTGGCAGGTATCGATGCAAGCTCCTGTTCAAGATCAGACAAGAGAATCTGGATCCGTTCAAGACTGAAGGGCAGTGATGTT